>NZ_JBBMEU010000052.1:0-15555 GCF_040096415.1 Megasphaera intestinihominis | reverse complement strand
CCGCAGACATGGCGGGAAAAATGTTCCACTTCTTCCAGCGGCCCCATTTCTTCAGCAATCAGCAAGCCCATGGCTTCGCCGATAGTAAGCACTTTACTCATATTTTTCCTCCCATAGTGGCTAGTCAGCTATTATAACATGGTACGATACTAGTATGTTAGATGAACTAAAATTAAAGAATTCTCTTCTCTGGCCACAGGGTTTCATAGGGATGCCCCGTCAATTCTTCTGTAACTAAACGGGCTTCTGGCGAAACGTCTTTCTTAGAACCGCCCTGTTCCAAGCGGGAAATTTCATTCTTCAAAATTTCGTGAGTCTGCCGATTCAATTTGAAACTCCGGGATAAAATCAAGGCCAGTGCAATCAAGACAACCGGTCCGATAAAGAAAATAATCGCTATGCCAGTCTGAATCGTCGAAGGCGTCGTAACGGCGTCAAGCATCGTCTTGGAATTAAACCCGATTTCGGCCAATAAAATCCCTGCAATCCAGGAAGCAACGGCTCCTGTAGATTTACGGAAAAACGTCATAACAGCAGCATAGATACCGGCACGGTCGCCGCGCGTCATCATATGGTCGATATCAGGAACAAAGGGGAATACATTCCACGGCGTAAATTCCAAAATCCCTCGAGCCAGCTGATAAAAAACGGAAATAATCGCCAAAACAAGGAAAGGATTGGAAATATGCAATGCCCAGACCAGGACATACCCCACCATTGTGATAAGAATCGTCGTATAGCTGAGGGCATATAAGAACTTCGGCCCATGTGAAATCATTAACTTAGCGGCCGCCAAGGTGGAAAGGATACCAAAAGCCGATAAGGCCTGTAAGGTCCACGGCCAATCCTGCTGTGAACCCTGGATACAGCAGATTATGAAAGTCGGCAGCATGGTGGAATAAAAATCTTTCCCTGTAAACGACAAGAGGTAGATGCACAGATGCTGGCGGAAGGCTTTGTTTTTAAAGGTCGAGCAGTAATCGGAAACCATTTTACGAACCATTTCACTCATAGTCAGCTGAGGACGGCTTTCCAATTCCTTAATGAATTCCGGTGTCAACGGGCGTTCCCAAGTATTTCGATAGGAAACAAAAATTGCGACGACAAAGATAATCGTCCAAATAATCCCGGTAATCAAATAAGCATTGGGGTTCTGCATGTGCTTCAGAATAGCCAATACGGCAAAAACGATAGCTGTCCCTGTAGCTGAAATAAACATGCGGGAGCCAGATAAAACAGTCCGCAGTTTATAGTCATTAGTCATTTCTGTAGGCAATGTTTCCCAAGGAATCAAAATCATAGCTATGACGATTTCAATGGCAATATAAATAATCAAGTAATACCGCCAATCATCAGACTGCACCCAGAATAAGGGGAACAGTACGGCAAAAAGGATGCCGCCTAATAAGATGAAAAAGTGCCGGCGGCCAAATCGTTTCCCCAATCTCGTCCGGTAAAATCCATCGGTGATACTGCCGAAAAACAGTGAAAATAAAGCATCAAAAATTCGGCCGATGCCGGTAATAGCCCCAGCAAAAGCAGGGCTAATACCTTGGCTCAAAACAAAAGCAAAAATAACACCGGAAACAATATTATTCCAGCCACCACCCATAAGGTCCGTGAGGCCATAACAAATACCGCGTTTAATATTAATAGGTTTCGGTTCATAAACCCAGTTCGGCTTCGAGCTCATAATGAATTCACCTCTATTTTACAGCAAACCGGAAATAATCATTGGCATTATGGAAAGAAATATCTTCTACGATCCGTCCCAAATAATCATAGTCTTCAAAAACTTGTCCTCTTTCAACCCATTCACCAATCAGATTACATAAAACACGGCGGAAATATTCATGGCGGGGATAGGAAAGGAAGCTCCGCGAATCCGTAAGCATGCCTACAAAGTTCCCCAACAAGCTCTGCTGAGCCATAGTTGTCAGCTGAAGCAGCATACCTTCCCGAGTATCATTGAACCACCAGGCACATCCAAGCTGCATCCGTTGTACACAACCACCCTGGAAAGACTGCATCCCTGTAGCCAATTCCATCCAGTCGTTGGGGTTAGTTGAATACAAAATCATCTTAGGAATGATGTCAGCTATACTCCCATCATTCAACAAATACAAAATTTCCTTGGCAATTCCCGACTGCGCACCGACAGAATCAAATCCTTTGTCTGCTCCGATTGCTTCATACATAGGCCGGTTCATATTGCGGAGTACATTGACGTGGAGCTGCATGACCCAATCGTATTTTTTATTTAGTTCCATGAACAACATCAATAATCCTGTCTGATAGCCTGCGATTTCATCAGCCGATAAACTATCATGTTTCAATCCCTTTTGGATAAGTCCGTCCATTTCACGGCGGGATACATGACGATAGCTGTAAGTATCCAGTCCAAAGTCGGAAACATGCCCACCAATGTGATCAAAAAAGGCGAAGCGTTTATCCAGGGCCTCTTTTAAAGAATCCGTATCGTGAACATCAACGGATGTCAAGGCACTTAATGTTTCAACATAGGCTGGATAGGATTCTTGATAGATTTTAAATAACCCATCAGGACGCATCGAGGGCAAGACACGGAAATCTTTTTCATCGTCAGCCAGCAGTTTATGATAGGTGAGGTCCGAATTCAAATCATCTGTCGTGCAGATGACTTTAACATTCGCTTTCTTAATCAAATTTCGAGGTTTAAAATCTTCTGTCTGCAACAAGGCATTGGCCTTTTCCCAAATAGCAGGTACATTCTTTTTAAGGAGCGGTTCTTCGATTCCAAAGAACCGCTTCAATTCCAAGTTAGCCCATTCATAAATAGGATTGCCAATCGCTTTTTCCAATGTACCTGCCCAGGCCATCATTTTTTCATATTCATCGCCATCGCCGGTAATCAAATCTTCAGGAACGCCGTTAGCGCGTTCCAACCGCCATTTATAATGATCGCCCAGCATACCATCATTAAGCCATACCCGGGTAAGATTCGGATAATTTTTATTTTCATAAATATCCTTCGGTTCCAAGTGGCAGTGGTAATCAATAATCGGCATTTTTTTAGCATGTTCATGATACAGCTTTTTAGCCGGCTCATTGGTCAATAAAAAATTGTCATCTAAAAAAGACATCGTATGACACCTCCCTTTATTTCACGTACTTAACTAACGTATTCCGAACGGCATGAGGACCGACAATGAGTTCATCAAAGTAGCCTTCAATTTTTTCGCCCAGGCCGACTTCATAGAGGTCGCTGCCAAAGATGTCCTTGTTGGCTAAGATGGATTTCAACTTACCTTTGGCCGAATCAGGATTCCCCAGGGTAATGCCTTCCAAGGCAGCCTGCAAGTCTTTCAGCAAGGGGTCCGGGCTCAGTTCAAAGTGCTTGCCTTCGTCATCGACAGCTAACAAATAACGGCACCAGCCGGCGATGGCTAAGGGGATATATTTCAAGTCCTTGGCTTTGTCGCCATAGGCTTTGATGGTTTCACCAAAACGGATGCCGACTTTTTGCGATGTATCCGAAGCGATGCGCTGGGGCGTATCGGGCAGATTCCCATTGGTCAGGCGCTGTTCGAGGACTTCCTTGATGAAATCTTCCGGATTGAGGACGCCCGGATTCGTTACGACCGGCAGTCCTTCCTGGTAACCAATTTTTTCAATGAGACCTTTAATCTGCGGATCTTTCATTTCATCAGCAATGAGCGTGTAGCCTAACAGGCAGCCATATACAGCCATGGCCGTGTGCAGCGGGTTGAGGCAGGTGCACACTTTCATGCGTTCTACTTTATCGACAGTATTGCGGTCAGTAAAGATGACGCCAGCCTGTTCCAATGCCGGGCGGCCGTTGGGGAAGGTATCTTCAATGACAAGATACTGCGCGTTTTCAGCGTTGACAAAGGCAGCATACGTTCCTTTTTCCGTATGAATCAATTCCGTATCGCCAAAGCCCAGTTCTTTAAGATAGCCCTGTACCTTTGCAGAAGACCGCGGTGTAATTTTATCAATCATGCTCCAAGGGAAGGTAACCTTCTGCGGGTCATTGACATAATCGACGAATCCTTTGTCGGCAACGCCATTGGCTGCCCATTCATCAGCAAATGTCAAAATGGCTTCTTTGATTTTGTCACCATTATGGGAGCAGTTATCGAGGCTCAAAAAAGCGAAAGGATAGGCGCCAGCCTGATAGCGGGCATAGGCCAAGGCAGCGATGCAGCCCATGGAACTAGTCGCCTGCTCCGGTCCCTTCTTCATGTCTTCGGCCACAGCCGGGAAGAAATTACCTGCATAATCCTTCAATTTATAGCCTTTTTCGGTAATCGTAAAGCTGGCTACCTGTAAGGAAGGATTGGTAAAGATATCTTTCAGGCGCTGCCAGTCTGCCTTGAAATCAGGGCGGCAGACGACAGATTCCATAACCGAACCGATGACTTCTTTTTCAAAACGGCCATCGGCATACATGGTGACGGCCAGGCTCAAGTTATCGAAAGGACGATAGACTTTTTCGATGACTTCTTCATCATATGTTTCAGCCGTGATGATGCCGGTCTTAGCCAGCCCTTTATTTAACAGATGCTGTTGAAGGGCTGCAATAAAGGCACGGAAAATATTACCGCCGCCAAAATGGACCCACTGCGGAGCCTGCTGGGTAGCTGCCTGTACCGCTTCATCATCGTAAGAATAAAGAGTGATACCAGCTTTTTCCCATTCAGCACGATTCTCTTTCAAGCTTTGCCGATTCAAATGCAACATCATAAGTTCCTCCTTTTTATAACTGACCGCACGTGCGGTTAATAGCATCCCATAAGCCACAGATATAGTTAGCACCGAGGGCCCGGTCGTAGAGGCCATAGCCCGGACGGCCTTCTTCGCCCCAGATCATGCGGCCGTGGTCCGGACGGATAGGACCGTCGAACCCGATGTCATAAGCGGCTTTGACGATTTCGTACATATCGAGGTTGCCGATTTGCGATTTATGAGCGACTTCGTTGAAGACCCACGGTTCATGGACCTGGATGTTGCGGATATGCAGGAAGTTCACGCGGCCCATTTTCCCGAACTTGCGGATGATGTGGGGAATGTCGTTCTGACGGTTCGAGCCGAGGGAACCGGTGCAAATGGTGAAGCCGTTGCTCGGGCTGTCGACCATGGCTGCGATTTTGTCGAGGTCGTCTTCGTTTTTGACGATACGCGGCAGGCCAAAGACGGAAATCGGCGGATCATCGGGATGAATGGCCATCTTGATGCCGACTTCTTCAGCGACAGGAACGATGGCTTTGAGGAAATATTCCAGGTTCTTGCGCAGGCCGTCTTCATCCATGCCTTCATACTGTTCAAACAGGTGCGACAATTCTTTCAGCCGTTCCGGTTCCCAGCCGGGAAGGACGAAGCCATTGCTGTTGTCGAGGATTTCCCGGGCCATGTCCTGCGGCGTCTTGCCGGCGATGAGGTGGTAATCATAAGCCAGGACCGTCGAACCGTCGTAAAGGGGTTTAGCCAGGTCGGTCCGGGTCCAGTCAAAGACGGGCATGAAGTTGTAGCAGACCATCTGGATGCCGGCTTTGGCAGCATTGCGCAGGGACGTGATGTAATTTTCAATATACTGGTCACGGCTGGGCAGCCCCAATTTTATATCTTCATGGACGTTGATGCTTTCCAAATCCTTGAAGACCAGGTTGTTCGCTTCAGCCTGCTTTTTAATGTGAAGCAGCGGTTCTACCGGCCATACTTCACCGACAGGAATGTCGAATAAAGCGCCGACGATACCGTCCATACCAGGAATCTGGTCAATCTGCTGCAAAGTAATTTTGTCATCATTTTCTCCGTACCAACGGAAGGTCATTCTCATAAGGTAATCCTCCAATTATAAATGAATTATAAAATATTTGTTTTCGTTGATGTTTCTTTTATTTCTTCTCGTAGTTACATACTACCATACTAGTATCCATTAAGCAAGGTAAGACATCATAATTTGAATAAGTAGAATAGAAAAATTAAATCCATGATTTTTGTGCATAAAGCGGCATGAAAATGGCCAAAAAAAGCGGGCCGCCCTTTGGGCGGCCCCTACGATTGCGGTCTGCGAACCGCGGTCTGCAGGCTTGCTACCGGCAAGACCTATATCATTATAAAATAATATTCTTCTGGTTACCAGCTAAATAAGCGTCGATGTTGTCAAAGACGATGACAGCGCGTTTCGCCATGGATTCTGCCGTAGCGAAAGCGACGTGCGGCGTGACGATGGTGTTCTTGGAATGGAGCAGCGGGTGATTGGTGTCGAGAGGCGGTTCGTTTTCAAAAACGTCGATGCCGGCACCGGCGATTTTACCGCTGTTCAATGCATCGGCCAAATCCTGGGATACGACGACAGGACCGCGGGCTTCGTTGATGAGGAAGGCCGTCGGTTTCATGTACGACAAGGTTTCTTTATTGATCAGGCCCTTCGATTTATCCGTAACCGGGCAATGGAGGCTGACGATATCGGCCTGTTCCATCATTTCTTTCATGGGCAGGTATTTAATCAGTTCCGTATCGGCTTTATGGGAGAAGCCGTTATAGGCGATGACTTTGGCGCCAAAGGCATGGACCAGTTCGGCGACGCGATGACCGATATGACCGGTACCGACGAGGGCGACGGTCTTGCCTTCCAGTTCGTTGCCGACGAGGCCGGCTTTCGTACCGCCAGCACGGCAGGCTGCATCGACCTGAGGTACGCGGCGGAGCAAATCGAGCATCATAGCGATGGTCAATTCAGCTACGGCAACTGTCGAATAGCCGGACGCATTGCTGACTTTGATGCCTTTGGCTTTGGCCGCATCGAGAGCGACGTGGTCGACACCGGTAAAGGCGACGTCAATGTACTTCAAGTTCGGGCAGGCATTGATGACTTCGGCTTTGAGGGGCATATTGGCGATGATGAGGATATCGGCGTCCTTGGCTTCTTCAATCTGGACGGCCGGGTCATCATTGCGTTCATACGCAGCGAATTCATAGCCTTTTTCTTTCAAGGGTTTCACATACGAATCAAGTAATTCCTGGCTGATACCTAACGATTCCAACAAGACAATTTTCATTTGTAAAATCTCCTTTCAGCATAGGTAATATCTTGATTTAATTATACGCATATATTGGCAATTTGTAAGCTATCTATGGGAAATCAGTATAGGTATACCCTCTATATGATAAAAACATATACTATCTTTCGTCTAAGGCCGCTTGTACTTTAGCACATAGGCTCAATAATAGTTTTCGTTCCTCTGGCGACAGGCCTTGCAGAGCCCGTCGCCGATGAGCTGTCACAAAGGGTTCTGCCTGGGCGAACAAGTCCTGGCCGGATGCTGTCAATTCGATATACTTTCCCCGCCCCTTTTCCATAGGATGGCGGCTAATGAGGCCTTTCTTTTCCAGCCGGCTCAAAGTGCGCGTAATCGCAGCCGCTTCCACCTTAAAATAGCGAATCAGCTCAGCCTGGGCAATGCCGTCGTTCAAATGGATGAAGTTCAGGACCATCCATTCCGAGCTGTGAAGTCCCAAAGGCGCTACACAGCCATTTAAAGTCCGGGAAAAAATCCGGGTCGTACAGAATAACTGCCGCACCAGTTCATCGTCTTGCCGGTCTCGTACATCCATCATGATACCTCTCAATCTTCATGGATATCGGCGACAGCTCCTTTCCCCGCTTTCTGGATGGCCATGACATCGCTGCCATAACGGTAATGGCAGAACATGAACAGGACAGCAAAGCAGATCATAAGGGCTGTGACGCTCCAGTACATGTGGCGGTAGCCTACCATGCCGGCGATGACGCCTAAGACGAGGATACCCGTACTGGTGCCGATATCGAGCATATTATAGAAGGTCGCGCTGGCAGAACTGCGCCGTTCCGGGCGGACCATATTCAAAATCCACGTCAGCAGAGCCGGGAGCAGCAGGCCTGCACCTAAGCCATAGAAGACGGATGCTGCCAATAAGACCGTGAGCGAATGGGCGGCCATGATGAGCAATAAGCCGATCAAGTACAAGACCGATCCGGGCATGACGACGGCAAAAGCGCCCTTGGCATCGAGGAGACGGCCGCCAAAAGGACGGGAAATGAAGACGAACAGCGTCCCGATGATGAAGAACAGGCCGGCATTTTCGATATGCGCTTCAGCAGCCATCATGGCGATATACGTATTGACACTGCCATAGGCGGCACCGAAGAAGATCGTCAGAATAGCGGGAAGGCCCGTACCGGTTTCACAGATGCGGTCGCGCAGGGACGCCTTTTCCGTCACTTCTACACGACGGACTTTCTTGCCAGCGTGACAGAAAACACTAGCCAGGACAGCCAGGAAGGAAACGGCAGCCGACGAGAAGAACAGCGCCGACGGGCTGATTTCGTTGAGCAGGAACAAGCCCGCAGCCGGAGCCAGGGCCATCATGACCGTACTGCCCAGGCCGAAATAACCAATCCCTTCGCCGCGGCGGCTGGCCGGGATGACATCGGCGACGATAGCTGCCGCAAAGGTCGTACTCAGGCCAAAACCGAAGCCGTGGAGGATGCGGGCAGCTACGATGGCGTGGATACTATCAAACATATAATACGACACGGTAGCCAAAATGGAAAGGGCCAGGACCAGAGCCATGAAATCACGAGTCCATAATCTTTCTTTTATCACTGCAATCGCTCCTTTTATAATTGACTAGTCAAATTTGTTGACGGAATCTATCATAACACTGTTATATTGACTAGTCAATACTATGTGAGGATTTCTGCCATCATGCCGGACGCTTTTATCTCAAAAGTTGTCCGTTCCGGCAGCTGTCTTGAGTTCATTTCCACCGCCTGTATGCGATATCGTAGGGGACGTCCTGCTAAGCCTTTTTGGCCCGTCAGGTGCCGACCAGCAGGAGGCGCAGGACGGCTGCCAAAACGGACAGCTGTGGCTAGGCGTCCCGCTGTGAATTGTAGACATAGCTATTCGGGCAGATGAAGGATGTTTTCACGCATCACCCGTCATGCATTACGTGTACACCACCATGACAGACGGGCCGCCCTTTGGGACGGCCCCTACAAAGTCCATAATACAAACTCTATCACAGTGTCTTCAACTTGAGGTGCGTCGCCTTGAGGAGTTCTTCCATGGACGAAGCGCCGACGATTTCTGCGGCTTTGAGGACGATGTAGGCACAGGCGCGGGCGTCGTCCAAGGCCTGATGGTGATGGAAGGAATAGCCCAGGTGACCGGCAACGGTGTCCAGTTTATGATTGGGCAAGTCCGGCCAGACGCGGCGGGAGATTTCGACAGTGCAGGCATAGGACGCCTGGGGCTTTTCCAGGTGATACGTCTTCAGCAGGCTGCGCAGGACCCGCGTATCGAAGACGGCATAGTGGGCGACCAGGATGCGTCCTTCCAGATGAGGGCGGATGCGGTCCCACAGGGCATCGAACTTTGGTTTATGGGCGACCTGGTCCGGCGTGATGCCATGGATCTGGATATTGCCTGAATCAAAAACCATGAAAGGCGGTCGGATGAGGGTATAGCCTTCTTTGACACAGCGGTCGTCATTCATGGTGACCGCAGCCAGGGAGCAGGCACTGTTGGCGTATTTATTGGCCGTTTCAAAGTCGATAGCCGTAAAATCGAGCATAATCTACCTTCCTTTTTGACAAACGAACGAATTCTATTTACAATAGCTACAAATCTTATTTCTGCGAGGTATTCCCATGACGAGCGAACAACACCAGTTCACGGCCCAGGGCCGGACCTTCCCGGTCATCCTGGTCCGCAAGAAAGTGAAAAACATCAATCTCCACGTCCGCAGCGACGGCACGCTGTACCTGTCGGCACCGGCCCGCGTCCCCTGGGCTTATATCGAGGATTTCCTGGAAAAGAAGACGGACTTCATCATCCGCGCCATCCGCGAAATGGAAGAACGGAAACAGAAATTCCCCATACTGACCCTCAGCGACGGCGACACGCTCTATCTGGCAGGCCAGCCCTACAGGCTCGACGTCCGCCTGGGCCTGCACAACAGCATCCGCCGCAGCGGCCAGACGGTCTTCATGGAACTGGCCGATGACACGCCGGTCATGCGGCAGAAGCTCTATCATAAGCTGCTGCAAGCCCTGGGGAAGAAACTCTTTCCTGCCAGTTTGTCCCGTATGCAGCCCTTATTCGCCGGCCTCGCCCTGCCCGACCCGGTCCTGAAACAGCGGGTCATGCGGTCGCGCTGGGGGTCCTGCATGCCCCTCAAAGGCATCGTCACCATGAACACCTACCTGGCCATCATGCCTGAAGCCATCATCGACCACGTCATGCTCCATGAGCTCTGCCATTTTCTCCAGCCCAATCATTCCCGCCATTTCTATGACGCCATGACCATCCGCATGCCCGACTGGAAAGCCCGGCGCCAGGCCATGGCGAAGTATCTGCCTTACTGTGTCTGATGGTCAGCGGGAATCGTCGCCGCCAGTTCCGGCCGGCCATCTTGGAAGGTCATGATGAAGACGTCTTTAATGGCATCGTGATTGGCATCGAGGGAAATGGTCCCCGTCGCGCCATCGTAATCGATGGTCTTCACCAGTTCCCGGGCCACATCGGCCGCTTCGGCTGACTGACAGCGTTCAATGGCATCGGCCGTCATCATGAAGGCGTCGTACCCCAGGGCGGCATAACTATCCGGCCATTCCCCATACTTTTCATAATAAGCCTGAGAAAAGCGCTTGGCCGCATCCGTCGCGTCGTGGCCGGCATAATGGTCCGTATAATAGACCTGGGTCAAATAATCCTTGTCGACATCCCGTTCCATCTTGGGGCCATTCCAGCCGTCCGGCCCTAAGAGGGGCAGGGAAACGCCGTGACTGCGCAGCAGCTCGATAGCCGGTATCGTCCAGTCATCATAACCGGGCAGATAGATGACGTCGACCTGTTCCCGCTGCAACAAGGGCAGGTATTTAGTCAGGTCCAGTACATTTTCTACGGGAATATAGACGGGCACGTCACCGCCGCTGGCAGCAAAGGCACTGCGGAAATATTCGGCCAGGCCCTGGGCATACATCTTATCCGGATAATAAAAGACTGCCGCCCGCTTGACATGGAGCTGTTTCAGCGCATAGTCGGCCATGGCCCGCCCCTGGGAAGCATCGATATAAGCGGCGCGGAAAATATAGCGGTACACCTCATGGGACTGGGCATCGACGGTGATATCCGGCTGTGTGCAGGCCGGACTGATGAGGGGAATCTTCACGGCTTCCACGTTGGGGATGACAGCCCGCGTACAATCGGCCAAGTCCGGGCCGATGATGGCCGACACATGGCGCACCGTGAGCTGCTGGATAGCGGCTACGGCATCTTCCGGTTTACCATGATTATCGACCGATACGAGCTGGACGGGCTTACCTAAGAGGCCGCCCCGGTCATTGACCATATCCTTGGCCAGTTCGATGCCCCGTTCCGTCGATGTCGAATAGGACATACCCTTGCCGCTCAAGGCCAGGTTCGTCCCGATGAGGACCCCTGTATTGGCTGGCATCAAAGAACAGCCACTCAAGAGAAGGATGACAAAAAGCATACAAAAGCCGAGTATCTGCATGTTTCTCTTCATAAACGCGCCTCCTTCCTGGGGGATAGTAGTAAAAAAAGGGACTGCCGCACGTGCGACAGTCCCCTTTTGAGTTTGTAGTTTTTAGTTTACAGCAAATGGTAAAAAATTGAAAACCATCTTCTACAAACTCTAAACTTTGTACTACAAACTTTGAAGACAAAGCGACCGTGCATGATGACAAAGACCGGCATGCGCTAATCTCTACGGCAGGAACAGCAGCGGGTTGGTCGGGGATCCATTGACGCGGACTTCGTAATGGACGTGCGGCCCTGTGCTGCGGCCGGTACTGCCGGCCAGGGAGATGATCGAGCCAGCCCGGACTTCCTGTCCTACTGTGACTAAAAGCATGGAGTTATGGCCATAGCGGGTAACGAAGCCATTGCCATGGTCGATTTCGACGAGGTTGCCATAGCCGTCGACCCAGCCGGCCATGGTGACTTTACCGGCTGCCGTCGCCCGGACAGGCGTCCCGTAGTCGACGCCGATGTCGATGCCTTCATGGAAGCCGGAACCGCCGCCAATAGGATTGCCGCGATAACCGAAGTTAGACGTGACTGTCCCGCTGACGGGCCAGATGGAAGGCGTCGTCGACGTGCTGCTGGCATCGCCATTATTTCCGCCGCCCAGGGCACCACCCTGATATTTATGCGTAATCTGCTGCATTTGCCGAACCTGTTCGCCTGCCGTATCGCTCAAGACCGTCTTCAAGGTGATGAAGCTGATGATGCGGGCGTTACTGCGGGTTTCCAAGCGGGAGGTGGCCAATAACAGGTCATTGTAGCTGGCATGAGAAAGGTCCGGAGATTTCTTTTGTCCCCCTGCTACGCCACCGTCACCTTTTGGGCTGTCACCAGCCCCCGACCCCTTGACCATTTGCCGCAGCTCCTGATCCAGGGAATCCATTTTATCCATCTTTTCCTGGAGCGATGTCGTCTTTTCACGCATCAATTCCAGCTGCTGTTCATGCAGTGCTTCCTGGGCCTTGGCCTGCTGAAGCGAAACGAACTCGTAAATGCCGATGCCTGCAGCGATTACAATGACGACCACTGCGACAGCACAGCCGCGGACGAGTTTCTTATATTGCGCCGGTGTCACGACTAATGGCTCCGTCCGGTCCGTTTTCAGGAACGACGGCCACCATGCCGGTGTTTCCCAGGCCTTCATGCGTTGGCACCATGATTGCAGGTTGCGCATCCATGGATATATCTTGATGTGGATCTTCACGCTTTTCCCCTCTTTGTTATCCTTCCAGATCCTTTTGAACAGCCTGCATGTCACCGCTGTAATTCAATGCGTTGTCCAGGCTTTCCCTTTCTTCTTCACTCATGCCATAGAGACACTTGCCCTCTACGATCGGTTTGGCAAAAATACGCGATTCATTGCGCCCATAGACACTGGAAAGACAGAAGCCATCATTTTTCCCGTCGAGGACGGTAAAGGCAAAACTCAGATTGTTGCCGATATTGTCAAAGGCATTATATTTAACGAACCCGATTTTACGGAAACAGTGATTCTGGACAGCCATGATATCCTTCTGCGTCTGGTGGATCATGTCGAGTGTCCCCTGCAGGTTATGCAGCTTATCGACATCGTCACGCAGCTTCGCTTCGACGCTGGCTCCCGTTTCGTCTTGCATAAAAAAGGTGTAATTCGTTTCTAATTTTCTGATTTTCTTGTGTAAAATGACGATATAGACGAGCAAGAGCAATAAAATCAACCCGCCAATACCGGCAAGCGCCATCGTGGCAGCCTGCATATCGACATTCAGCATTTCTTTCCTCCCATGAACATGAATATGCAAAAATATTATATATGAAACGAAGAAAGAGGTGACCGCGGCGTGTCTTCTTTTTCTTCAGTCAGTATCGACAGCAGCCGTTCAAATTCTGCTTCTGACGAAAAGGAAATCTCGATTTTCCCCTTTTTCCGGCCCTTCCCCAGCTGGATGGCCACATCGGTCCCCAAGGCCATCTTCAGCTTATCCTGCAGCCAGGCCACATGGGCGTCCGGTTCCGGGCGGGGCTTGGCCTGGGTCATCAGATGGCGGACCAGGGCTTCTGCCTTGCGGGCCGACAGCTCATGCTTCATAATGTACAGAGCCGCTTCCCGCTGCAGTTTCGCAGACGGCAGCTGCAACAGAGGCCGGGCCTGTCCCATGGATAGGCGGCCTGCAGCGATCCATTCCTTGATGTCGGCTGGAAGCTGCAGCAGACGGACCATGTTGGCCACATGGGACCGGCTTTTCCCGACTTTCTGCGCCGTCTGTTCCTGTGTCAGGCCAAAGTCCTTCATCAGCCGTTCATAGGCCATGCCTTCTTCAATAGCATCCAGGTCCTGGCGCTGCAGGTTCTCGATGAGAGCAATTTCTGCCGCTTCATCGGGCGTATAGCTTCGTATGATAGCCGGCACTGTTTTCAGGCCACAGCGTTTGGCCGCCCGCAGCCGCCGCTCACCGGCAATGAGCTCATATCGGCCGGGACCGGCCTTCTGGACAACGACAGGCTGGACAAGCCCATGCTGACGGATGGAATCCGCTAAAGCGGCCAGCCCCTGTTCATCAAAGGTCTGCCGCGGCTGCCGGGGATTGGGGACGATACATTCTACGGCGATTTCCGCCGGTGCGCCCCGTTCAGCAGGAGACTCGTCGACTGCCACCATGTCCACCTCATTTCTTCCAAAATTATTTTTAAAGTCTATATTATAGTATATCGTCTATCCACCATTTAATCAAATATTTATTGCCCTGATTTCATTGATTTTTCTAACAATTTCTATGGTATAATAAGAAGCAAATGTACAGATTCAGAAAGGATGTAAAAAATGCCAACATTTACCGACCCCTTGCGGGAAATCGACGCTGCCAGCGTCAAAGAATACGCCTTGCAGCGCGGAGCTGCTGAACTTTCCGATGATTTCGTCCAGGAAGCGTGCCAGCGCGTCATGGAACTGGCCAAACCCCAGGCTACGTGCCAGCAGTGCTTCTATGACAGCACGTCCCATATGGTCCTTTGCGACAGCCCCTTTACCATCAACAGCCCGACTGTCCACCAGCGCATCGAAGATTCGGCCATCGTCCTGATGTATGCCGTTACCCTCGGCGAAGCCCTGGAAAAAGAAGTCGATGCCCTGTTCATGAATAAAGACATCACCCGCGGCCTGGCTCTCGATTCGGCCCTGGCCGTCGCCACAGCAGGCTATACGAAACAGCTCATCGACATGCTCGACGAAGCCGGCGCCGATAAAGGCTATAAAGCCGCCTGGATCATGAATCCCGGCACTGGCGACTGGCCGTCCGGCCAGATGGCCAACATCGCCCAGGCCGTCCACGCCGAACAAATCGGCGTCTCCCTCCTGCCCAGCGGCATGCTCATGCCACGCAAAACCGTAACCGGCGTCATCGGCCTGAACTTCATCGGCGGTGGCTGCTCCGGTTCCTGCAGCTCCTGCGCCATGGCCGGCCATTGCGGGGAATAGGGCTAGGGGTTAGGGGCTAGGGGCTCGTGGTTCGTGGCTCGTAGGGGCCGTCCCAAAGGGCGTCCCGCTACACGCTGAGGGTTTCCCGAAGCGTCGTTGTCAGCTTGAGTCTGTCGCGGCGGAACGCCGCATCTGAATCCGAAAAAAACGCCGGTCGTAAAATCATGCCACATGAACCATATAATGTATTACCGACTGGTCACGGCGGGCCGCCTTTCAGGACGGCCCCTACGGATGCCCCGATTGGGGCGTTTGTTTTTGACGAACCACTAATAACTTGAAAGGGACTGTCGCACAAAGGTTTCTGCCATCATGCGAGATTCCCTTTGCTTCATAGTTTGTAGTATGGAGTTTGTAGTTTGTAGAAGAGGGCTTTAAATTTAAAACCCTTCACTAAAAACTACAAACTGCGAACTTAATACTCAAAAAGGGCCTGTCGCACGTAATCGTGCACAGGCTCTTTTTATGTATGCAAAAACATCATAGCTTTATGGTCGTTCT
>NZ_JBBMEU010000051.1:0-15848 GCF_040096415.1 Megasphaera intestinihominis | reverse complement strand
GTTGCTAGAAACATCATACAAATACTTGGCGGGGCGCCCACGGGCGACCCCCACAAACTTTCATTCATGCAAACGACACACATTCTTGTGGCGGGCTCGCCACGTGCGAGCCCCTACGTTAGAATGCTACTTTTTTATGAACTTTTATCTATAAGGTTTCCTATTTCATGCAGGCTGATTTCTGCTTTTTGGTCATCGAAGGGTTCGCAGTGGATGCGGTTGCGGCCGGCTTCTTTAGCCTGATAGAGGAAATGGTCGGCTAAGGCGAATATTTTCCGCAGGTCGACAGCGCCCTGGCAGAGGCCCCACGTATAGCCGCCGCTCATCGTCGGCTGGCGGGTCAAATCGTCAAAGGGCAAGTCCTTCAAGTGCCGCTGGAACCGCTCTACATCGTCCTGAAACGAAGGTTGATTCCGAAATGACAAAATCAGGAATTCATCGCCTCCATAGCGGTAGACACAATCATCCGGGAAGATATGGCGCAAAAGCCGGCTGATGCCGGACAGGATATCATCGCCGAGTACATGGCCATAGGTATCATTGAAAAATTTAAACCGGTCGATGTCGCAAATCATGACACAAATCGTCTGTCCTAAATACTGTTCAAAATCTTCCCGCAGGGCTTCGCGGTTCAGCAGCCCGGTCAGCTCATCGGTCCGGCTCCGCTGGTAAAACTCTCTTCATTACTGGACCGGAGGTGCATGCGTATCTGGGCAAAAGCCAGGGCCAGATGGCGCCGCGAAAAGATGATGACCAGACAAACCAGATAAAAGAGGACGATATCGTATTGGTCCTGCCAGGCAATCTGATGACCTGTCATGGCGATGACGGCAAAGGTCGTGACCAGATTGACGGCGACGATGGGAAACAAAACCTTGAGGTTATCGTAAATGGGCAGCAAATAGACCAGGATGAGCATGAGCAGGTATTCAAAGAAGAAACTGCTCCCGTCCTGGGTGCTGAAAAAAGTCAGGCACGCCAGGGATGAATTGATGAACAAAAAGATATAGACCAGATTTTCTAATATCTTTTCATTGCGGACCGCTCCGTGCAGACATCGGTAGAAACCGGCAAAAAAGAGGACATTGACGCTAAAAATGATTCCATAGACTGCCGTTGCATTGATAGCCGGCAAGACGGCTCCGGCTGCATTGGGCGCATACGTACCGATGACCCCGGTCAGGGCGATGATGCACAGGAGGCAGGAAATGAAACTGCAGGCATAGAGATTATCCCGTATTTTCCGTTTCCTGAATTCCGGATCCGCCAAAATAGCCTGGATATCACCAAATGGCCCATGAAATATTTTATGTACATGTTTTCGTAAATATATAACAAATCTCATGAAAAAGCCCCCATTTGTCTATACTTATAGTATCAAAACAAATGAGGGCTTGCAAGTTTTACTCGATGACCTCAATGACTGCCCGGTACGGCTTCCATGAGCGTTTCGGCCTGAGCCTTCGCTTTTTCTTTGGCTTCATGAGCATCCATGTGGCGGGCAAAGATGCCGGCCAGGATAGAACCCGTTACCTGATGGATAGCCGCTCCGACGGCTGCCGGAATGGCGACGGCCGGGGCAAAGAAGACCGATACCAGCGAAATGGCCAGGGCGTCGTTCTGCATGCCGACTTCCAACGTGACCGAGTGCTGCTGTTTCTTGCCCAAGCCCAGCTTGCCTGTAACGAAATAGCCGATGAGGAAGCCGCCGAGATTGTGCAGGAGGACCATGAGGATGATGAAGATACCCATGTCCAGGATTTTAGCGCCATTGATGGCAATGACGCCGCCGACGATAACCAGGACGCCGAAAGCCGAAACGAGGACCAGGACCTTCGACAGGGAGGCAATATGTTTTTCTCCCATCAGGCGATGCGTCAATAAGCCGAGGATCAAGGGAACCAGGATGACTTTCATGACCGTCATGGCCATAGCCATAAAGGAAACTTCGACCCATTGGCCGGCCAGGCCCCAGACGATGAAAGGCATCATAATCGGCGCCAGCAAGGTCGAACACGTCGTAATGGAAACGGACAGGGGTACATCAGCCTTGGCCAGGAAACCCATGACATTTGACGCCGTCCCGCTGGGACAGGAGCCGAGGAGGATCATGCCGACGGCGATTTCCGGCGGCATTTCAAAGGCCAGGACCAGGGCATAGGCCAAGAGGGGCATAATCGTATAGTGAGCCGTACAGCCGATGAGGACTTCCTTCGGCCGCTGGACGATCAATTTGAAATCCCGGGCATGGAGCGTCATACCCATACCGAACATGATGACGCCTAACAAGAGGACCGTATGAGGAACCGCCCAGAGAAAGGCATTGGGCATGAAATAAGCCCAGATGACGACGAGAAAGACGATATACGTCAAATTCTTCCCAACAAAACCGCTCAACTTTCCAATGAAATCCATCATAGTCACGCACATCCTTTCTAAAATAAGACCTGACAAATACAAATACGCAAACGGTTTTGATGGAGCAAAAAAAAACTTTGCCTCTAAAAAGAGACAAAGTATTCACTCTGCGGTACCACTCTCATTGTCGTAATGACCACTTTTCCAGCATCTCCGGGACAGCCCATGTAATGCCTGGCAAGGTAACGGTTGCCTGCCGGCTGCGTCTACTAGCAAAATACGTTCGGGCAGCAGCTCCTGGACGACTTCACGCCGGGATTCCATCCTGCCTCTCAGCCGCCAGCAGGTCTCTGTCATGGTTTCCCAAACATTACTATTTCCATTCAACACTGTTTTGTATTTGTTGAGGCCTATTATACCGTGTCGCTCCCGTGAAGTCAATAAGCTTTTAAGTTAGTTGTACGTTTTACCGTCAAAAATTTACATATGTCATGGTCATCTTTTCTATATTTTATAGTTGAAATTTGAATTTGAATTATATATAATAGAAAGAGAAAATTCTGCTAATCTGCATACCGTCCTAAGAAAGAAGGAATGTCCATGCTCTCCGCTTCCCTGCAAGCCCATAAGAAACAGCTCTTCATTTTCATCATCCTCCTGGCCGCTGCCGCTGGGGCCTGGTGCTACTGGCAGCAGCCTAAAGCAGCGCCGCTTACGCTCCATGGCAATGTCGATGTCCGTCAGGTTTCGCTCACATTCAATGCCAGTGAACGCATCGCCTCGATGAATGTCGAAGAAGGCGACCGTGTCCACCAAGGGCAGGTCCTGGCTACGCTCAATACGACGCCCCTAAAATTGACGATTGCCCGCTGCCAGGCGCAAATCGCCCAGCAGGAAGCCGTCGTCGCTAAGATGAACAACGGCTCGCGGCCCGAAGAAATTGCCGAAGCAGCGGCTTCCGTCCAATCGGCTCAGGCCGAAGCGGATAATGCCGCCGCCGATTATCAGCGCATGAGTACGCTCTATGCCGGCGACGCCATCAGCAAGCAGACCTTGGATGCAGCGGAAGCCAAGGCCAAATCGACAGCGGCTACCCTGGCCCATGCTCAGTCGGCCCACGACCTGGCCAGCAACGGCTATCGCCAGGAAGACATCGACGCCGCACAGGCACAGCTCCAGTCCCTGCAGAACGAACTGCAGACCGCCCAGTATAACCTGAGCCAGGCCACTCTCGTCGCCCCGCAGGACGGCGTCATCCGCTCGCGCCTCGTCGAACCGGGCGACATGGCCTCACCGTCGACACCGGTCTATACGCTCAGCCTGGATACGACCAAGTGGATCCGGGCCTACATTTCGGAAGATAAACTGGGAAAAATCCACGAAGGCCAGTCGGCAACGGTCACTATCGACAGCGTCGACACGCCCTTGACGGGCCAGGTCGGTTACATTTCCGACACGGCAGAGTTTACGCCGAAATCCGTGGAAACCGATGACCTCAGGACATCCCTCGTCTATGAAGTCCGGATTTACGTCACCGACCCCGACAACGTCCTGCGCCTGGGCATGCCGGCGACAGTCACCTTCTGAGGCAGAAAGGAAGGATTCCCATGACGAACTGTCAGCCTGCATCGACCTCCCCAGCCCTCGAGGCCCAGGGGATCGTAAAACAATTCATCCGCCCTGGTCAGTCCAGTCCGGTCACGGCTTTATCAGGGGTTTCACTGACCGTCCGCACCGGGAGTCTGACGGCCATCATCGGCCCTGACGGGGCTGGCAAGACGACTTTCATGCGCCTCGTCTGCGGCCTGTTGAAAAGCGATGCCGGCAGCCTGTCGGTCCTGGGTATGGACGTGGCCAGCCATCCTCAGGCCGTCCAGGACCATATCGGTTATATGCCCCAGGAATTCGGTCTCTATGAAGACCTGTCGGTCCAGGAAAACCTGGACCTCTACGCCAACCTCCACGCGGTCCCTCAAGCCGTGCGCCAGGAGCGCTTCAAGAAACTGCTCGACCTGACCGGTCTGAGCCCGTTCACGAAGCGCATGGCCGGCAAGCTCTCTGGCGGTATGAAGCAGAAATTGGGGCTGGCCTGCACCCTCGTTTCCATGCCGCCGCTGCTGCTCCTCGACGAGCCGACAGTCGGCGTCGACCCCCTATCGCGGCGGGAACTGTGGCAAATCCTCGACACCCTGTCGGCATCGGGGTCCCTGACCATCCTGGTCGCAACGGCCTACCTGGAAGAAGCCGAACACTGCCACGACGTATACATCCTGCATAAAGGGCATATCCTGGCCCAGGGCGCACCGGACACGCTCTGCCACTATGCCCAGGGCCGCTGTTATGTCGTCAGGCCGCCGGAAAATGTCCCACCGCGGCTCATACAGGCTGCCCTCATCGACGAAACGGAAGCCGTAGCCGATGCCGTTCCCGAAGGCGGGGCCGTCCGTTTCAGTCTGACGCCCCAGGCCAGCCTGAAGGACCTCGCCCTGCCCGGCCTGACAGTAACGGCCGTCCCGGCCAGACTGGAAGATAGTTTCATGAGCCTCCTGCGCCAGCAGGAACCGTCCCTTCCCTCCCACTACAGCCGCCCCGATATGACTGCTGCCAAAAGAGTAGAAACAGGACGGAAAATCATCGAAGTCCGGGACATTGTCCGCCGCTTCGGCGATTTCATCGCCGTCAATCATACGTCGTTCAGCGTCTACGAAGGGGAAATCTTCGGCCTCCTCGGCCCGAACGGAGCCGGGAAATCGACGACGTTCCGCATGCTCTGCGGCCTGCTTCCCGTATCGTCCGGCCAGATTTCCGTAGCCGGCGTCAACCTGCGAACCGCCCGAGCCCAGGCCAGGGCCCATATCGGCTACGTAGCGCAAAAATTCTCCCTCTACACGACGCTGTCCGTCGAAGAGAACCTCCGCTTCTTCGGCAGTGCCTACGGCCTGCGCGGCCGCCGGCTGGACCAGCGCATCGAAGCGGTCATCGAAGAATTCGATTTGTCCGGCTTCCGCCATATGCCGGCCGGCAGCCTTCCTGGCGGCTACAAACAACGCCTGTCCATGGCAGCGGCCCTGCTCCACGAACCACCTATCCTCTTTCTCGACGAACCGACAAGCGGCATCGACCCGCTGGCCCGCCGTCTCTTCTGGCGGCAGATCACGGACCTGTCGGCCAAGGGGACGACGATCATCGTCACGACACATTTCATGGAAGAAGCCGAATACTGCGACCGCATCATGATACAGGACCGGGGGCAGCTCATCGCCATCGGCACGCCGTCGGCCATCCGGAAACAGGGCGGTAATAGTCCGACTATGAATGACGCCTTCATCCATATCGTCGAGTCCGGCCGCCATCATCAGGAGGTATCGTCATGAACCTGCATCGTTTTCTCGCCTTATGTCATAAAGAATTCTGTCAGATGCTGCGCGACCCCAGCAGCTTCCTCATCGGCATCGTCATCCCTCTCATGCTCATCATCCTCATGGGATCCGGCCTATCCCTCGATGTCAAGGACCTGCCCGTCGCCGTCGCCCTGGAAGACAGCTCGCCGACGGCCCGCAGCACCCTTCACTTCCTCGACGGCTCGCCATATTTCTCACCGCACTACGTATCTTCCATAAGTGAGGCCGCCGCCCTGATGGATGCCCGCCAGGCCGATGCCATCATCGTCATCCCGCCGGATTTCACGGACCGCCTGGAACAAGGCCATGCGACGGTGCAGGTCCTCTTGTATGGCATCGATGCGACGACGGCCAATGCGGCCAATACCTATATTTCCAGCGGCTTCCAGGCCTGGCAGGCCGCTTGGGCCAAAAGCCACGGCGCAGCGTCCCGGACGGGTACGATTACACTGGTGTCGCGGCAATGGTTCAACGACGCCAATACGAGTTCATGGATGTTCATCCCCGGACTCATCGTCATCGTCATGACCCTGGTCGGCGTCTTCCTGACCTCCCTGGTCATGGCCCGGGAATGGGAACGGGGCACACTGGAATCCCTCTTCGTCACACCCGTCCGGCCGCTGGAAATCATTGCCGCCAAAATGATACCCTATTTCTGCATCGCCCTGGTCGGCCTTGTTCTCTGCCTCGTCGCCGCTTATTACGGCTACGGCGTGCCCATGCACGGGTCTCTGGCCTTGATTCTTCTATCATCTATTGAATACATCTTCGTCGCCATCGGCATGGGCCTCACCATTTCGTCGCTGACCAAGAACCAGTTCCTGGCCTGCCAGATGGCCCTGGTCGTCAGCCTGCTCCCGACGATCATGCTCAGTGGTTTCCTCTTTGACCTGCGTAGCGTACCGACAGCCATTGCCGTCATCGGCCACGTCCTGCCAGCGACGTATTATATGGAATTGATGAAATCCTTGTTCCTGGCCGGCACGACGGGGCCCCTGGTCATCAAGGACTGTGCCATCCTCGGCGCTTATGCCGTATTCTTCGTTTTCCTGTCCCTGCGCGTCACCAAAAAGGGGGTTGCCTGATGGACACATTCCGACTGACTTTTTATAAAATCTACCAGCTCATCGTCAAAGAACTGCTGACGACCTTGAAAGACCCGAAGAGCCGTGTCATCCTGGTCATCCCCGTCCTCGTCCAAGGACTCCTATTTGGGTATACGGCGACGTATAACCTCGACAATGTACCGTATGCCCTCGTCGATGAAGACCACAGCCGGGAATCGGCCGATTTCATCGCCCATCTCGATGGGACCGGCATCTTCCAGCGCGTCCAGACCTTGTCGTCGACACAGCAGATCGCCCAAGCCATCGACAGCGGCGAGGCCATGATCGTCATTACCATCCCATCGGACTTTGCCCGCCGACTGAACAGCGGCCAGGAAGCGCCGATCCAGACGGTCACCGACGGACGCAATCCCATGACAGCCGGCCTGGCGGCCAGTTATGCTGCCTCTATCGTCTCAGCCATGAATGTCCAGCGAATCGGCCATCAGCCACTCATCGAAATCCGTTCGCGCATCTGGTATAACCCCAATAACATTACACGCCGCATGTTCCTGCCATCGCTCATCCCCATGCTGGCCTTGACACAGGTCCTCATCCTGGCCGGCCTCTCCGTCGCCAGGGAACGGGAAAATGGCACCTTCGACCAGCTTCTGGTCACGCCGCTGACGCCGCCAGAAATCCTCATCGGCAAAGCCGTGCCGCCTATCCTCATCGGCCTCGTCCAGGCGACGCTCATGTTGTGCATCGCCGTGTTTTGGTTTAAAATACAATTAGTCGGTTCCCTGGCCGCTCTCTACCTTACGATTTTCATTTTCCTCGTAAGTTGTGTCGGCCTGGGCCTGTCGATTTCAGCCGTAGCCAAGAACATGCAGCAAGTCATGGTATACTGTTTCTTATTCCTCATGCCCATGATACTCCTGTCAGGACTGGCGACACCAGTCCGCAACATGCCGCAGGTCCTGCAGTACGTGACCTATATCAATCCCATGCGCTTTGCCATCGAAGCCATACGCCGCATCTACCTGGAAGGCGCCGGTATCCCTGTAATTGCCTATACTTATCTGCCCATGCTGGCCGTTGCCGCCGTCACCCTGCCCCTGGCTGCCTGGCTGTTTCGCCATAAATTATCATAGAAAGAGGGATTGCTATGCCTCATAAAGCGCCTGTGACGTCGAGCCGCGAAGACGGCCGGGAAACAAAAGCACGCATCATCGAAGCTGCAGGCCCGCTCTTTGCCCAACACGGCTACGACGGTACGACAAGTAAGGAAATCTGCCAAAAAGCTGGTGTCAATATGGCGGCTGTCAACTATCACTTCGGCAGCCGCGACGGCCTGTACGTCGCCGTCCTCGAAGAAGTCCAGGATTACCTGGTCAATGTGGACGTACTCAAAAAACTGGCGCAGCAAGAAGGCTCGCCGCGCCAGAAATTAGAACGTTTTGTCGATTATTTTATAGAAGATGCCTTTCGCCGCAACGACTGGCACGTCCGCGTCTGGATCCAGGAACTCCTGCACCCGTCGCCGTACATTCAGAATATCATTTCCCAAAAGGGCCTGCCCAAATTCTACGTATCCTCAGGCGTCCTGCAGCAGGCCTTGGGCTATGACACGGCGGATATCGGATTTTACAGTGCCTACCTCAGCCTCATCGCGCCGTTCACCCTGGCCTTCCTGGCCCAGAACAGCCCGGTCATCAAGGCTCTGCCCGTCCACTATCCAAAGGAAGAATTCATCCAGCACTTAAAGAAAAACTTCTTCAAGACTCTCGATGCCTTGACGGTTCCCAAAACGTAGTGCCTGGCTGATTTACGGGAGTACAGACCGGACCCGATTCTGGAGCTCCGGCACGACGTCGGCCTCGAACCAGGGATTCTTGGCCTGCCAGCGGAAGTTGAGCGGACTGGGATGAACGATGGGGAAATAGTCCGGCAAGTAAGCCTGATAATTCCGCACAGTCTCCGTCAGGTTGCGTTCCGTCCGGCCTTTCAAATAATAGTCGATGGCGTACTTGCCGACGAGGATGGTCAGTGCCAGGTCCGGCATGAGTTGCAGAATTTCACGATGATATTCCTGGGCGATGAACCGTCTCGGCGGTTTGTCGCCCGTTTTGGCTTTGCCCGGATAGTAGAAATCCATAGGCATAATGGAAATGGCCGGCGAATAGAAAGTCTGGCTGTCAATGCCCATCCAGGCCATCAGCTTTTCACCGGACTTGTCATGGAAAGGAATCCCCGATTCTTCGACCTTCTTGCCCGGAGCCTGACCGATGATCAAGATTCTCGCTTTCTCGTGGATCTGAAAAATAGGACCGATGCCGCGGGCCGTATACGACGCGTTCCGTTCGTCCGTTTTTAATTGATCAATGATCTCCTGCAAATGCATAAAAACGCCTCCTAAATGGTAAAGAGCCTGCCATGATACACGAATAAGCTGTGGTCGAACATCACCACGGGCCTCCCTGGCCGGGACGGCCCCTACGTAGGCGGCAGATAGCCGCGTTATTTTTCATCGCCTGTATGCGATGCCGTAGGGGACGCCTGTCTAAGGCGTCCCGCCGTGAATCCTGTAAATGATTGGAATATATGACAAGTGGCACATTGTCGTAATACCATCATCAGACGATTAAATGATAATAAATAATAGGTATGAATAGGGCTGGCAGGAAATCGGCTACTTTCAGCTTCGTCAACTGGAACATGTTGAGGGCAATACCCAGGATCATGACACTGCCGACGGCATTCAATTCCCGGATGACATCGGGCGTCATGAGGGGCATGATGAAGGTCGCCAACAGATAGAAAAAGCCCTGATAGATGAAGAGGACGATGCCGACGGGAACGACGCCCAAGCCGTAAAGGGTCCCAAAAATGAAAGAAGACGTAAAGTCCAGGGCGCTCTTGAAATAGAGAAGGTCATGACTCCCCAGGGCCGCCTGGATAGGGCCGAGGATGGCCATGGCGCCGATGACCTGCATGATGGATAAGGTGACGAAGCCCCGGACGAACCGCGAATCATCGCCGTGGCCCATGCGTTTCTTGAGGAATTCGCCGAAGCGGTTCATGCCATCTTCGATGCCGATAGCCGTCCCGACGAGGGTACCGATAATCATGCTAGCCAATACGAGGAGCAGATTCTGGCTCTGGACGGCTCCTTGTATGCCCATGATGGCGACGCACAGAGAAATGACACCAAAAATGGCCTTGGTAAAGCGCTCCGGTATGCCGCGCTTCAAAAGAAATCCCAGCAATGCCCCTAATGACGACGTCACGGCATTGACGATGACAGCGAACATGTACTTTCCCCCTGACAAGTGAATTTGTATCCATTATAGCAGAAAAAAGGCGCTGTCGCACGAAGACAGCGCCTTTTTTTAGCAGTTAGCAGCTAGCCGTTAGCAGTTAGTGGATGGCTTTGAATTTAAAGGCTTTCTATGTAAACTACAAACTCCATACTATAAACTATAAAGAGAATGGGAGCGCACATGATGGCAGAAGCCTTCGTGCGATAGTCTCTTTTAGCAGTTAGTGGATGGAATCGAATTTAATGGGCTGCTGTGGGCGATACGCTGGCAGCGGCTTTCTGGTCGGTTTCGTAGTTGGAGTCGAAGCGTTTGTTCAGGTAGTTGACGTAGAGATAGGCCAAGACGGCACCGGAGATGTTGTGCCATGCACTGAAGACGGCACCGGGGACGCCGGCCATGGGCAGGGATGCAAAGTGTGCTTTGGCCAGGCCCGTTGCTAAGCCGGAATTCTGCATGCCGACTTCGATGGACAAGGCGACCATTTTCTTCCAGCTCATGCCGCAGAGATGGCCGATAAAGAATCCCAGGGCATAGCCCAGGCAGTTGTGCAGGATGACGACCAGCAGGATGATGCCCGAACTGTTGAGGATAGCATCGCGGCTGGCTCCGATGATGCCGGCGATGAGGAAGGAAATAGCCAGGGCCGAAACAGCCGGCAGGTAATCCGCAGCCGTATCAGCCAGCTTCGGCAGGAAGCTCTTGACGATGAGGCCCAGAGCGATGGGGACGATGACGATCTGCAGGATCGATAAGAACATGCCGACCGGGTCAAAGGAGATGCGCTGACCGATGATGAGATACGTCAAAAGCGGCGTCATGATCGGCGAAATTAACGTCGATACACTGGTCATCGTGACCGACAGGGGTACGTCGCCTTTGCTCATGAAGGTGATGACATTAGACGATGTACCGCCCGGGCAGGTCCCGACGAGGACGACGCCAACCGTCAGGGCCGGGTCGAGCTGGAAAATCGTCGAAAGGACGTAGGCCAGGAAAGGCATGACGAAATACTGGGCGCAGGCGCCAAAAAAGACATCTTTCGGCCGCTTGAGGACCAGGGCGAAATCGTGGACGCTCATGGTCATGCCCATGCCGAACATGATGACGCCGAGGAGGACGGAGAGAACGGAAATGCCGCCCACCTTGCCGAGGACCCAAGAAAAGCTCGTCGGCAGGGTCATGCCGATGATGAGGAAGATGACGGCGATGACGCCGAAATATTTACCGATAAGGGCACAGACTTTTTTCATGATGAATACCTCTTTTTAAAACAATATGTTTATAAGTCCAAAAAAAAGGAACCTCCTGCCCCGATGGGGATTCTCCGCCATTCCGAAGAGGCCCGGCCAGGGCAAGAGGCTCGTTGAAAGACTAATTATTTCATGACAGCGCCGGTATTGGCAGACGTGACGAGTTTCGCATAGCGGGACAAGTAACCGGTCTTGACCTTCGGTTCCGGCTGCTTCCATTCAGCTTTGCGTTTTGCCAATTCTTCATCGCTGACTTCCAGTTCCAATTTACGGTTGGGAATGTCGATGGAAATAGTGTCTCCGTCGTGGACCAGGGCCAGGGGGCCGCCTTCCATAGCTTCCGGCGAGATGTGGCCGATGCAGGCGCCGCGGCTGGCACCGCTGAAGCGGCCGTCAGTCAGGAGGGCGACTTTCAGGCCCATGCCGGTGATGACAGCTGTCGGGTTGAGCATTTCACGCATGCCCGGACCGCCTTTCGGGCCTTCGTAGCGGATGACGACGACGTGGCCTTCTTTGATTTCACCGCCGATGATAGCGGCAATAGCAGCTTCTTCCGAGTCATAGCATTTGGCCGTACCTTTATAGACCAGGAGGTCCGGTTCGACGGCACTTTCCTTGATGACCGAGCCGAGAGGCGCCAGGTTGCCTTTGAGGACGGCAATGCCGCCTTTATGCATATAGGCGTTTTCTACGGAATGGATGACGTCGTGGTTGAGGATCTTCGCATCTTTGATGCGGTCGCCGACCGTGCCGGTAATGGTCTTGGCGTCGGTGTGGATGAGGCCCAATTTGGAGACCTCTTTCATGACAGCGCAGATGCCGCCGGCTTCATCGAGGTCCTGCATATGATACGTGCCGCCAGGGCTCATCTTGCAGATATAGGCTGCTTTACGGCTGATTTCGTCGAATTCATCGAGCGAGAGGTCGACGCCGGCTTCGTGGGCGATGGCCGGTAAATGGAGGGCCGTGTTGGTCGAACCACCGATAGCCATGTCGACGGCAATGGCGTTTTCAAAGGCTTCCAGGGTCATGATGTCGCGCGGCTTGATATCTTTGCGGACCAAATCCATGACGACCTGGCCGGCTTTCTTAGCCAACATGCGGCGCAGGCCCGTATAGGCAGCGGGAATGGTGCCGTTGCCGGGAAGGCCCATGCCGAGGACTTCGGTCATGCAGTTCATGGTGTTGGCTGTGAACAAGCCGGAACAGGAACCGCAGCCCGGGCAGGCCTGGAATTCCATCTGGTGCATTTCTTCCGGTGTCATCTGGCCCGATTCGACTTTGCCAGCGGCTTCAAACATGGTGCTGACGCTGATGTTCTTGCCGTTGTGACGGCCGGCGAGCATGGGGCCGCCGCTGACGACGACTGTCGGGATGTTGAGGCGGCCGGCAGCCATGAGCATAGCCGGGACGATTTTATCGCAGTTCGGGATGAGTACCAGGCCATCAAAGGCATGAGCTGTCGCTACGGCTTCAATGGAGTCACAGATCAGTTCACGGCTGGACAAGGAAAAGCTCATGCCGCGATGACCCATGGCGATACCGTCGCAGACGCCGATGGACGGGAATTCAATCGGTGTACCGCCGGCAGCGGCAACGCCGAGCTTGACTGCTTCGGCAATATCGCGCAAATGGATATGGCCGGGAATGATTTCATTGAAGGCATTACAGATACCGATCAACGGTTTCTGCAAATCTTCATCGCTATAGCCCATAGCATGGAATAACGTACGATGGGCGGTTCGGGTAACGCCCTTTTTAACAACATCACTGCGCATGGTATTCATCCTTTCTCTACATATCCTTGACGGCCATTTCGCCGCGGGACAGGGAAATCTGCCCGGTCCGGGCGATTTCAATAATATCATAATCTTTCAGCATTTCCAAAAGAGCCTCGATATGGTCTTCCCGGCCTGTCAGGCGCAGGACCAGGGAACGGCGCTGGACGTCGACGATCTTGGCGTTGAAGAGCTGGGCGATATTGGTCAGTTCTTCGCGGGTCTGCGGCGTCGGGCTCTGGACTTTGATCATCGCCAGTTCATAACTGATGAACGGCGCATCGTCGAGGTTGACGACTTTGATGACGTCGATGAGCTTGGCCAGCTGGTTGACGGCCTGGTCGAGTTCCCAGCGGTTTTCAACGGAAACGACGATGTTGATACGCGTTACGTCAGCTTCTTCCGTATAACCGGCATTGATACATTCAATATTAATGGCTCTGCGGCTAATCAGGCCGGCGACGTGCGTCAGGACGCCCGGTTTATTGTCGCAGAGAATAGCGAGATGTTGTCTCATCATTTCCCTTCACCTCCCAATACCATCTGGTCCAGGCGCTTGCCGCCGGGAACCATGGGATAGACATTTTCATCAGCCGGGATGAAGACGTCGAGCAGTGCCGGCCCTTCCGTCTTGAACAGGGCTTCTACGGCTTTAGCCAGGTCTTCCGGCTTATGGACGGCCGTCCCGGGAACCCCCATGGACGCGGATACGGCTGTCAAATCGGGGTTATCCCCAATCAGCGATTCAGCGCAGTGGCCGTTGTAGAACAAGCGCTGCCACTGGTTGACCATGCCCAGGACGTTGTTGTGGAGAACGATGGTCTTGACATCGACGCCATATTTATGAAGAGTGGCGAATTCCTGGCAGTTCATCATGATACTGCCGTCGCCAGTGAATAAGACGACTTTCGACTTGGGACAGCCCAGCTTGGCACCGAGGGCAGCCGGCAGGCCATAGCCCATAGTACCCAGACCGCCAGAGGTAACGAAGCGGCGGGGCTTATTTAAATCGAAGAACTGAGCTGCCCACATCTGGTGCTGGCCGACGTCGGTAACGACGATGGTGTCGTCGTCGGTCCACTTCTGGACCTCTTCAAAGAGCTTCTGCGGCGAAACGGCATCGGGAAGGTCCCGCGTGGCAAAGGGATGAGCGGCCTTCATATCGAGGACGAAAGTCCGCCATTCACCATAGCGGTCCGCCAGATGCGTTTCATGAGCTGCCAGCTTTTCGTCGAGGAGCGGCAGGGACCAGCGGAGGTCGCCGTTGACGCTGATGTCGGCGTGGACGATTTTATTGATTTCTACTTTATCGATATCGAAGTGGACGATCTGCGCGTTCGGCGCGAAATTTTCGACGTCGCCAGTGACGCGGTCATCGAATCGGGCGCCGATGGCGACCAGGAGGTCGCATTTCGTAACGGCCATATTGGCAGCGTACGAGCCATGCATGCCGACCATGCCCAGGTGGGCGTCATACGTATCGGGGACGCAGCCCTTGCCCATGAGGGTCGTGACGACAGGGACATGCATCTGCTGGACGATGTGTTTCAAGCGGTCCGACATGTTGGAAAGGACGACGCCGCCACCGGTGAGGATGACCGGGCGCTTTGCCTTTTCAATGGCTTCGACGGCGCGGTCGACATCGGCTTCATTGCCGACGTGATGGCCCTGGTAGCCGCGCAGATGGACTTCTTCGGGATATTCAAATTCAAAAGGTGTATCGAATACATCCTTGGCAATATCGACAAGGACCGGCCCGGGCCGGCCTGTGGTTGCGATGTAAAAGGCTTCTTTCAAGACCCGGGGCAATTCCTTGACGTTCTTCACTAAATAGTTGTGTTTCGTAATCGGCGTGGTAATACCGGAGATATCAGCTTCCTGGAAGGAATCGCGCCCGATAAGGGGCGTTGCTACCTGGCCGCTGATGACGACGAGGGGAATGGAATCCATGTTGGCCGTGGCAATGCCTGTAACCATGTTGCAGACGCCAGGACCGGACGTAGCAAAGCAGACACCGGGCTTGCCCGTAGCGCGGGCATAGCCGTCAGCGGCGTGGACAGCTCCCTGTTCGTGGCCTGTCAGGACATGGGGAAATTTGGCTTTATATAATTCATCATATAATGTCAGGACAGCCCCGCCGGGATAGCCGAAGACGACTTGTACCTGTTCACGTTTCAAGCATTCGATCACTGCTTGTGCTCCGGTCATTTTCATCTCATTCACCTCATCATAAAACATGACTCATACTTACAAAGAAGCTATTCTTCAATCAACCTGCTTCTTGGGTTTGATGTCTGAAGTTTGATGTTAAAAGTTATTTCCAACTTCAAACTCCAAACATCCAACTTCAAACTATGTCTTAGTCGTTCTGGTCGTTGTTGTGGAGCCACGGCATCATGGCACGGAGTTTTTCACCGACCTGTTCGAGCGGATGTTCCGCATGCTGACGGCGCATAGCCAGGAAGTGAGCGCGGCCGCCGGCTTTGTTTTCGAGGAGCCAATCTTTGGCGAAGGCACCGGACTGGATGTCGTTGAGGACTTCTTTCATGGCTTTCTTCGATTCCTGGGTTACGACACGCGGGCCAGCCGTGTAATCGCCGTATTCAGCGGTATCACTGATGGATTTACGCATCTTAGCCATGCCGCCTTCGTACATGAGGTCGACGATCAACTTCATTTCATGGAAGGTTTC
>NZ_JBBMEU010000050.1:0-15869 GCF_040096415.1 Megasphaera intestinihominis | reverse complement strand
CAGGGAAGCACAGGGCGGTTGCCAAAACGGAGAGCTGAGCTGGAGGTGGCCCGAAGGGCCGGAGAGGTTGCTCTTCTTACAATACCAAAGAAAGGAGGAATTACCATGGCTATTAAATCGGAAACGAAAACGTTACAGCTTACATTTGTGGACGGAGCCAGCAAAAATGTCAGCTACTCCATTTCCAATCCGAAATCTGATTTGACGAAAGAAACCGTCGATACAGCCGCGCAGACCATCGTCGACAGCAAGATTTTTGCTACGACCGAAGGCGGCAATCTGACCGGTCTCAAGTCGAGCCAAATCGTAACCCGTAAAGTCGAAACGCTCGAATAAGCGTAACCGAATAGAGATGCCTTGGGCCGCATATCGGCCCAGGGTATTTTCGCGTTTTGTGAAAGAATGAAATTTGTTAAGATAAATGAAGAAAAGAGGTCTTAATTTGATTTTAAGGTAAGGAGAGGATTACGTGACCATGACATTGCGACACTGCGTGCGCGAAGCACAGAACGGAAATCACGAAGCGACCCTGTTTTTGTTGGGACAATTTTCACCGCTCATCAAGAAACAGGTCAAAAAGTATAATAGTTATTATCAATCCATCGAAGAAGCCATCTCGACGGCTCATGCTGCGGCGTGTCGATGTATTTTTGAATTTGACCTGACCAAGCCGGGCAACGTCGAACGGCAGATGATGGCCTGTATTCACAATACCTTTGAACGGGAAGGTTACCACAAGGAAAAATATGACCAGCGGATACAGAAGAACATCATCCATAACGCGGAAGTCACGGATTTGCCTGTCGACTGCATGGCGCCATTGTCGCAGTGTCCCGAATATCGCTGTGTCGAAAAAGACGTACACAGGCTGATTCAAGAAGCCTTGGACGACTTGTCTGAAAAAGAAAGGCATTTCATCGTCCTTCATTTTTTTCAAGGCCATTCCTATCGGGAAATAGGCCGCATCTACCATCGGGACGAAAGCCTCATCCGGCGGACGGCCAAACGGGGCCTGGCCAAATTGCGTGTCAAGCTGGCTGAATTGCAGGATTAATAACAGGCAAAGGCGCTGTCTTTAATGACGGCGTCTTTTTTTGTGCGGAAAATGGCGTGAACCCGGGGATAAATTGCCCTGCTACGGCTATCATGGTACTTTAATATGATTGACACATATGTTCTGAACTTGTTATAATAGGGGAATAAAATGATATATTATTTGTCCTAGCTAAAAAAACAGGGAGGTGCGGAATGAAACAGTCAAATAAACAGATTAATTTAAAATTAGACGAGCATTTGTATAATAAGCTTAAAGAATTTGCTAAAGATGAAGGAAAAAGTATACAGTACGTATTGACGGAATCCCTGGTAGCTATGATGGCAAAAAATCAAAAGCCTGAAAATAGAAAGGGAAAGTTTACTTTTATTGATCTATTTGCCGGTATTGGTGGAATGAGAATCGCCTTTAATCGTCAGGGGGGAGTTTGCGTTTTTTCCAGTGAATGGGATAAGTATGCACAGAAAACATATTTTGATAATTTTGATGTTCTTCCCCAAGGTGATATTACCAAAATAGATGCGAACGAAGTACCGGATCATGATATTCTCGTGGCAGGTTTTCCCTGTCAGCCTTTTAGTATTGCCGGTGTATCCAAGAAAAATAGCCTTGGTCGTGCAACTGGGTTTCAGGATAAAACACAGGGAACGCTTTTCTTTGATGTCTGCCGTATTTTGGAAGCCAAACGGCCTAAAGCTTTTTTGTTGGAAAATGTCAAGAATTTAAAAAGTCATGACCATGGAAATACTTGGCGTGTTATTCAGGAATCACTAAACCAACTTGATTATGAAATTTTCCCTCAGATTATTGATGGGCAGGGATTTGTACCACAACACCGGGAACGTATTTTCATTGTTGGATTTGATAGAAAACGGTATGGCAATTTTTATGATTTTCAATTTGATTTAGAAGATCAGAAGCCAAAAAAGAAACCGGTACTCCGGGATATTTTGGAAACAGAAGTGGATGAAAAGTATACGCTTTCAGATAAGCTTTGGTCTTATTTGCAAAACTATGCTGCCAAGCATAAGGCCAAGGGAAATGGGTTTGGTTATGGTATGCCTGATTTTGATGGTGTTACCCGTACTCTCAGTGCCCGATATTATAAGGATGGTTCTGAAATTCTGATTAATCAGGGGGCAGGCAAAAATCCTCGCCGCCTGACTCCGCGTGAATGTGCCAGATTGCAGGGATATCCTGATGATTTTAAAATTACGGTATCTGATACCAGAGCATATAAGCAGTTTGGTAATTCTGTTGTTGTACCTTTAGTCACAGCTATAGCAGGAAAAATTATTGAAAAAGTAGAAGAGCTGGATAAAAAAGCAGAAGGGGGGGAGAATTCTAATGGGACACATAAGTTATAGCAGACAAGCTATTGAAGCTGTCAATAAAGGGAAAAGAGCCTATTGCAAATTTTTATCTGCCAATGATACGGGGTTGACAGGAGGTCATCAGTCGGGGATATATATTGCCAAAAATGCCATTTCTATTTTATTTGATACACCCTGCGTCCGCGGAGAAAATAAAAAGAAAAATGTAAAGATAAAATGGCAGGACGATTTTACAACGGAAAGCGTCATTACTTATTATGGACATGGATCCCGTAACGAGTACAGAATAACAAAATTTGGCAGAGGGTTTGAATTGCTGAATCATGAACATACGGGTGACTTATTTGTGCTGGTGCAATGGGATGCACAGGACTATTCAGCATATGAGCTATCCCAGGAAGATGATATAAATGCCTTCCTTGATTACTATGGCCTGGGGCCGGCCGAAACAAACAGTCTGATTACATTAGCCCGGACAGATGAACAGCGAAAAAATGATATTTTTAAAGAGTTCCTGAGCGGGCTTACAAAATTTCCAGTTTCGGAAATAATGTCAGAGGAAGCGCGCAATATATATGAGGCTGTATACGATCATGAAGAAAATATTTGGAAGAAACCAGATGAGCAGCTGTTGGCATGGATCAATATGGAATATGAACTTTTCCGTAATGTAGAGGATAAATTTTTTGGGGCGTACATTAAAAACGGCTTTCCTACCATGCAAGATTTTATCGAAACAGCAAACTCCGTTCTGAACCGCAGGAAAAGCCGTGCCGGAAAATCACTGGAACATCAGTTATCTTATTTGTTTACCCGGAATCATTTGATATTTGATGAACAGGTGCGGACTGAACAGAATAAAAAACCAGATTTTGTATTTCCAGGTAAAGACGCATATCATGATTTATCTTACGATGCCAGCAAACTTATTGTACTGGGCGCTAAGACCACCTGTAAAGATCGCTGGCGCCAGGTAGTAACGGAAGCAGACAGAGTCAATATAAAATATCTCTGTACCCTTCAGCGGGGAATTACGGTGCAGCAGCTGAAAGAAATGCAGAGTGAACGAGTGGTACTTGTTGTACCCCGTCCCTATATCAATGAATATCCGCCGGAATTTAGAGATTCTATTTTTGATTTAAAAACTTTCATGCAATTTGTACATGAAAAAACACAATGATTCATCAAAAAACAGGGCTTTTAAAAGCTCTGTTTTTTCTGTTTTTTGATGTGTTGTTGACTTATTGTATGAAAGTATTAATAGTATGATATAATACATTTATAACTAGATGATATTCGTACTTGAAGGGAAAGAAACGTACTGGAGGTTAATTATGCAAAATGACTATTCAGATAAAGCTTTTGAAGAATGTTCAGCATGGCTGGAAAAAAAGTACAAAAATAAGAAAAAAGGATATTCATTAGAAAAATTGGAAATGGCCGGCAAACAAAATGATGAAGAACTTAATAAATTTCTTGAAAATAGAGTGGATGAGGATGACTGGCCAGAATTTAGTGTAGATGAATGGAAAGAATTTGTAAATTATTATTATACATTATGGGAAAATTCTAAATCCTGTATTATTCCTTCGGAGCCTTCTATAGCTGGTGTTAGTGACAGGACTGTACCAAAGGGCGTGCAAACTGCCTGGCAGAAATACAAAAATCATCTGTTGGAAGATGATGGATTTTCACTTCCTGCTGTGATGAACATTGAAAAGAGTGTACTTGATACATTGAACTTTTTAAATGACGATACACAGGAAGATGGAAATGCTGTTAAAGGACTTATTGTCGGGAATGTACAATCCGGTAAGACTGCTAATATGGCTGGCTTGATTTCTATGGCAGCTGATTATGGCTGGAATTTATTTATTATATTGACCGGTACTATTGAAAATTTGCGTATACAGACAAGAGAGCGTTTCAAACGGGATTTAAAAAATGGAAATGTTACATGGACATTTCTGGAAAAACCTGGTTCCAAGACGAATGATACGAAATTATCAGATCTTGATCTAAACGATAACAGGATACGGTATGTCATTTGCTGCCTGAAAAATATAAGTCGTCTGAGAGCGTTGCATAAATGGCTTAATTCAGATGCCAATAAGAAGAGAAATCTGCGTATACTCATTATAGACGATGAAGCCGATCAGGCAAGTATTAATACAGGTGATATTAATGATGAAAAGAAAAGGACGGCTATCAATCAGTGTATCCGTAATATCGTGAATAATACGGATGAGAGTGAAAAATCAAAATTGTCAGCCAATGAAAAAGACACCATACAGGTTCCATATAAAGCAATGAATTATGTCTGCTATACAGCGACACCATATGGTAATTTCCTTAATGAGGCCGGCATGGAGACACTTTATCCCAAAGATTTTATTTCTGTACTGAATCCCCCGGATCTTTATTTCGGGCCAGAACAGATATTTGGTAGTACAAATGGGTTACCAGTTCTTAATGTGATTTCAGGTCAGTATAACACGTCTGAAACCGATGGGCCTGATGGAGATATAGCGCAACTGGAGGACTTGTGTGCTGCCCCGTCTGAAAATTTACCGGAAAGTTTGAAGCAGGCAATTGCCTGGTTCTGCGATGCTGTAGCTATACAGCGGGTATGGGAATATAAAAAACCGGTTACTATGCTGGTACATCATTCCATGCGTACAGAAAAACATTTGGGTCTTGGGATATCCATCAGGGACTGGCTTAATCATATAGATACAGAAGCTTTTCTTTCTATATGCCGGGAAGTTTATGTCAGTCAGACTGCCCAGCTGACGAAAGATATTTTTAAATCCTGCTGGCCTGATTATGGCTGTTATTCTGGTGTTGATATAGAACGGGATATAAAGGATTATCCGGCATTTGACACGTTAATTACCCACCTGAAAGATTTAAAACAGGATATCAGTCATATAGAAATGGATTGTGAAGGAGCGCTCATTTTTAAAAAAGGTATCCATATTTGCATAGATAATTGTAAAAATGATGAAATTATTGATGGAGAACCGGATTATTCTTCTCATGTACGCCTTATTTATCCGGAAAGAGATTCAGATTATGACGGTTTTGCCCCGGCATTCCTGGTTATAGGCGGGAATACTCTTTCACGGGGGCTGACCCTGGAAGGACTTGTTTGTACATATTTTTCCAGAGAAGTAAAACAAGCAGATAGTCTGATGCAGATGGCGCGCTGGTTTGGCTTTAGAAAAGGGTATGAATTACTGCCCCGTATATGGCTGACCAAAATGGCACAGAGACAGTTTGAGTTTTTGACGCGGCTGGATAAAGAGTTGCGGAAAGATTTGTATAAATATCAGGGGGTAACGACTCCGACAGAATGCGGACCGTTGATTTTACAAACGCCGTCGGCTATCCGTATGCTGCTGACCAGTAAAAATAAATCTCAAAGTGTGGTTGATGCAATGATGGATTTTTCAGGTGCAAATCTCCAGACTTTTAATTTTATCAATGATAAACGGCTGTTGGAACAACAGCTTGAAGTGGCGGATTCCTTTATAAAAAAACTTCCCGATTGTTCCTTTAAAAAGGATGGAACCCGGATTGTATGGGAAAATGTTTCATTTGATGTTATATGGAGTCAGTTATTGAAATATATCCAATGGCCATTCAGCCAGACGATGAATATCCGTGATTTTAAAAATTGGTACGATGCTATTGATGACGCCCATAAAATGAAGGACTGGGATGTCGTGTTAGCCGGGAAAAAATCTGACAATGCCCATCAATGGAATGGTGTTGGCAAAATAAGCCGTACCAGAAAAATATCCGGTATGAATACGGCAGATTCCCAGAATATCTGCATCGGAGCTTTGTCTGATCCATCGGAATGGCATGCAGACCTGAAAGATTGGAGTGACAGCCGCCGGTTATCTGACGAAGAAAAGATGGAAATCCGGAAACAGTATGGGAAAGATATGGTACCGCTTATTGTCATATATTGTATTGATAAAGATTCCCAACCTACGAAAAAGATGAGTCAGGTCCGGCAGCCTTTACATGCCGAAGCCGATATCATAGGTATTTCTATCCATATTCCCGGCCAGCGGCTGAATAAGGACTATTGTGTCAGGGTAAGAATAAATATAGACGACAATAGTTACTAATGAGGTGTGAATTATATGAAACAAACAATTTTAAAGCACCAAAGCATGGGTGTAGATGGTAAATTTTTATTACGAAGCATCCAAAATGATAATCTACCCGCACTGGACCTTCTTGTCCGGGAATGTTTACAAAATAGCCTTGATGCCAGTTTGTCGGAAAATCCGGGAAACAAAGTCATGGTTGATTTTATTATAAAAAATTGCGATTGCAGACCGTTAAATAAGATATTTGAAGGGATTACCGGTAAATTAAATCAACACTACAGAGAAGGGAACGTCGACTTTATCGCCGTAAAAGATACTTATACGACCGGCTTGACAGGGCCCTTACGGGAATGTGATGTAACGGATGCCGGGCAGTTTGGCAATTTGCGGAAACTCATATATGAATTTGGACAGTGTCAGGAAAATATAGGAAAAGGCGGGTCATGGGGCATTGGGAAAACCGTATGTTTCAGAGTGGGTATTGGAATTGTATTGTATTATTCACGAATCCGTTTGGAAAATGGATCCTATCAGGAAAGGCTGGCGGCAGCATTGGTAGAAAATGCATCGGCTCCCTATACGCTGATGACATATCAGAAACGAAGCGGTACGCCTACCGGAATCTGCTGGTGGGGAAGCGTGAATCCGGATGATGGTACCAGTATGCCCGTAACAGATGAGAAAGAAATTCATTCTGTCATGGATATTTTTGGTATTTCCTTATATAAGGGAGAAGAAACCGGAACGTGCATTATCATCCCTTATATAGATAAAAACAAATTGCTGAAGAATGCCGATACTGCTTTTGAAGAGCATGGTGAAACACTGGAAAGCATAGTTAAATTAATCGTCCAGCGCTGGTATTTTCCGCGCTTGAAAAATAAAGAATATTCGTTTGGATGCTGGCTCGATTTCCGTGTTAATGGCATGCCAGTGAAACAATCTGAAACCTGCCGGTTTTTTGAGGAAATGCAGACGTTATATAATTTATCAGCTAAAAAAATAGAAAATCCCCGGTTTACCCTGCCAGATGGAGTAAATAGTGCTGATATCGTATTACGTAATGAGTTTGCAGGCAGTAGTAAAGCTGGTATTGTTGTATGGAAACAGGTAACAGCTGCCGGACTGGATATGACTCCGCCGGAAAATACGCTGGCACCATACATATTGATTAATAAGCCGGATGAAGATGATACGGCGGGAAATCGTGCTATTATTGCATATTGCCGTCATGCCGGGATGATTATCGATTATGAAGTGAGAAGTGCCTGGACAATGGGAATTCCTGTCCAGCCGACAGGAACGTATCTGTTGGCCTTTTTCCAGCCCAACGGTTGTAATACATTAAAAGATGAAGCGATTACTCTCGATGAATATCTCCGTAGTTCAGAAAATGCAGACCATCATTCTTGGGAAGACCGTAATAATGACAATAAAGTAAGAAGAATAATCGAAAAAATAGTCAAGCAGATACCAAAAAAAATAGCAGCGGCATTATCAGAAGATGATGGAAGTAAGGAGAGAAACAATAACAAGGGACTTCAGAAAATTCTGGGAAAACGGTTTCTGCCTCCCCGCGGATACGGCAGGCGGCCTAACGGGACAAACGGAAGCGGATCAGCAGGTGGAGGCCGGGCATCATCTGCCAGGGATATTTTGCTGAACGTATCTGACCAGGTATTCGGGGATAATTATGTTCAGGTCAGGTATCAGTTATCTTTGAAAAAGGGAACGCAGAAAGCTTTTATATACTTTAAAGTCCATACTTCGTCTTCAGCTATGACTGCATCTGAATGGGAACAATATTTTGGAAAACCATTTCCCGTTACATTGATATCCTGTACTGCTGTATGCGGGCAACAGAATATTCCGGTAACATTGAAAGATACAAGTAACGGAGCTGCTGCTTATGGAGCAGAATTTGATTTATCAACCTGTAGCCAGCCAGGCAGACTCCATATCGAAGGACAAATCCGGTTCCAGTATCATGAAGAGACTGTCAGCATCAGCATACTTGCACAAAAACGATAGGAACGGAGGGTATCAATGAGCAGAAAGGTATTTCATAATTACAAAACGTTAACAGAAAATCAGAAGATTTCATTGAACTGTCAATATTGCACTCCGGAAGGCTCGTTTGGAATACACTCGGAAACTGCCGGCCCGTTACAATTAAAGGCTGCTGGTGATAGTCAGGCCAATGAATATATTATAGATAATGTTGATTCATGGGATTCAGGAAAATACGATTGTTATATTAGTCAGAAGTTATTATTCGATACAGCAGCTTTACAAGGGTTATTTCAGAATGATGGCGTGACAACCAAAGACAGCACATTAGGCATTGCTGCATTATGGCAGATTGATAAGACGGGAATCCGAGGCTGTGTTGATTCAGGATGTGCTATTTCTTTGCAAACTTTGAGGCATGGTGAGCGTACTACCGAAGTCACGTATACCCAGAAATTTTCTGCCGGTCTGCTGGCGGGTACATTGCTGATTCATTTTATGCTATATCTGAAGGAACCAGGATTACGGACAGCGTATGGAAAGGCATCTCTTGCGGGTACGCTTCTGGGAGAATTGGTAAATCCTCTTGTTATACACATTGATGGAGATGCGCCGGCTTTCCCTGTTGTTACCGTATCCAGTCCGGGCAGAGAATTATGGTGGCTGGAATTTGGTACAGATATCGCCCCGTGGTCAGATCCTTTTACGGAAGATTTTGTAGCGATTGTATTGAATGAAGCACATGCTGATTATGGCAAATTAAAAAGTGGAGAGCAGTATGATACGCCTTTGTTCAAAGAGTTGCTTGCTTCTGCGTTAGAAGGAATTTTCCGATATTTTTATCGCGATCAGTTTAGTAATGAAATGACAATGGAAGAAGATTTTCAGGAGGGGAGTATTGCGATGGCTTTAAAGTATATGAAAGATTGCTTTGATATCGATACCGATACTATCGAAAATCTTCATAAGTCTGTTCGCAGTATGATTCGTAATCCGGCAGGAAAGGGTGTTGCATTGTGAAATGGAAAGCATTAAATAAATCGCAGGCACTTGCTATATTGCATGAAAATTTCGATGAATACGGAAAGACAATGCGGGACCGTGCAGAACTAAAGGGGGAAGAAAAAAAATTAGAAGAAGCCCTGTTCGATGCCTATGCAGCTGCCTTGACCGAAAATAATGAAAGGCGGGATTATGGGACAGATTTATCTTTCGGACTCCGCTTGTTCACGTTGTTTAATACATCTCCCTTTAAAATGACGTTATATGAGGCAGCTGATGTTGATATATGGCGTTATATCAGTGTTGTCATTGCACCTGAGATTATTATGGACCGCTGGCACAAAGAAGGAAAACAGCTTCCGCTGGACCATTTTTGTACAAAGACACAGCGCATTTATTTGAAAAGTTTGTGGTGGTATATCTATTTATCATGGCAGGGATCAGCAGAGGAAACAAAACAGATTCTGCTTGGAAATTCGACAGATACCATTTTAAATCTGGTGGAACGCTCCGGTCAGACAGGATATGAACCGGAAGTATACCGGGCCATTATGTATAAATTCAGCAATCCGGGCGGATCTTTGCCGGCTCATCAGGCAGCGTTGTTCCGCAAAGTGATGAAATTACATACAGCCTGGTCCACAAATGTAGAACCAGCTTTATATTCCGGCGGAATTCCCGGATATGTAAAGGAGTTGTTTGCGTATTTTAGCTAAAGTAAAATTGCCGGAAGTAATTGATTTGTTCTCGGGCTGTGGAGGACTGGCCCTGGGGATACAACAGGCAGGTTTTTCAATTACGCATGGTATAGAAATAATGGAAAGCGCAGTCAAAACTGCTAATATGAATCTAAGTATAAAAAAGGGACTGCCGCCTTTGCATATCTGCGGGGATATTACGCAGATGGATGAACATATATTTAATGATAAGATAGGAAAAAATGGCTGTGTCATTATTGGTGGACCACCCTGCCAGGCATATTCTTTGATTGGTCGTGGCAAACTAAATTCGCTGGTGAAAAATGAATATTCCTATCTTGATGACAAACGTGGGTATTTATTTGAAGATTATCTCCGTTTCGTTATTGGAACGGGGGCAAGAGCAGCTGTGATGGAAAATGTCCGGCAGTGTGTTTCATTTGGTAAAATCAATGTACCTGAATATGTGGCTGATGTACTTGAAAAACATGGATACACGGTATATTGGACTATTCTGAATTCAGCTGATTATGGAGTGCCTCAGATACGGGAACGCATGATATTATTTGCTGCAAAAGGAAATCTTGAACCGATCATGCCCCGGCCTGTGTACTCCGGCTTGCTATACAATAATTTATATGCAGGTGTCGGACTGAAAGAGTTTCAGAAATACCCTCATTTTATTATGCCACTGAAAAGGCGCCGGAAACGACCGGCCTGGATTACTGTAGGTGAAGCCATTGGGGATTTGCCGGAGTTACAGACGGCTGTTGCAAAATCATATCAGTCCTATCCCGTAATGATGGGATTACCATACAGTACGGAACCGCAGAATGACTACCAACAGCGCATGCGGGAAAATACAGATGAATATGTAACAGGAAATTCATATAGAAATACACCGCGCGATTTCCCCATTTTTGCACGGATGAAAGAAGGAGATAATTTTGTCAGTGCTTCTGCAATCGCTGACAGGCTTTTTGAATCAGAATGCCAGAATCGGCATATATCTCCGGAAAGTCCGGAAGGGAAAATGTTAAGAAAAAAAATTGTTCCTCCGTACAGCCGGGATAAGTTTTTGGAAAAATGGAAAAAGCTGGATAGAAACAAACCTTCCCATACATTGGTAGCGCATTTATTTTTCGACACCTATAGCCATATTCATCCATGGGAACCCAGAGGTATATCTGTAAGGGAAGCAGCAAGATTACAATCCTTTCCCGATGATTTTGTTTTTCCATGTTCCATGGGGGATGCATTCAAGCAGATTGGTAATTCTGTGCCACCGCTTATGGCGCAGGGAATTGGTAAAGTATTAAGAAAATTACTGGAAGAACAGGAGAAAAAGTATGGTTTCACTAAATGATATCCGATCACGGTTTGCCGGAATGCGTAGCAATACTGCTTCAGAAATACCTGGTCTTGAAAGTCCTTATAGGGCGTGGCTGGTTTATACGAATGAAAAAATCGGGGCAGCGGTTCCGTGTGATTCCGTATTTGAGCAGGGGTTTTATGCACAATTTTCAGAGGTTAAAATTGAATATGTAAAAGAAATGCGTATTGGTTCGGAAAAATATGCCGTTTTATTCTTGTATGTAGTTCATAATGAGGTTACGAGAGAAGAATTAAGTGATTTTGCAAGTATTTGTGCAGGCTTTATAGATCCTGGAATCAACGGGGAAAAAAGACGTAATCTGGTTAACAATCCCAAAGACTGGTGGTTCCGTATGCGCCATATAGTGGGGAACCGCAGTGTAGATATGCAGATTTATTCTATTGTGGGAGAGCTGATTATTTACGATTATTTATTGCAGCAACATAAAAACGGAATCAGCTGGACCGGAAATAAGAAGAGCCGGGTTGATTTTATGACGGGTAAAGAAACGTATGAAGTCAAAACGACATTACAGCGCTATGGCAGTACGATTACTGTTCATGGCCAGTTCCAGTTGGCGGTAATGAAAAAAGATGCAGTTCAAAAGCTGGAATTCTGTCGCCTTGAAGAAAATCCAGATAAGGGTATTTCTGTAAATAATTTGTTAGCCCGACTCGGACAACATGGGGAAGATAATTCTGCTATTTCCAACGTACTGACTAAAATGGGATTCCCGCCGGGAAGTCTGGAACGACAGAAAACATTTTCCATTCTCGAAATCCGTGAATATGATGTGGATAGCCATTTTCCAGCTATTACTAATGATAGTTTTGTGAATGGAAAACTGCCTGATGGGATTGTACGGATTGATTATAGTGTGGATTTAGAAAATCTGCCATATCGGTCATTGACATATACCTTCTGATTAGACACCGGAGGTGTGCCATATGGACGTACTGACAAAAGAACAGCGTCATAAAAACATGTCTCATATCCGGGCGAAGAATACCAGACCAGAAGTCATGCTGCGTAAGGCTTTATGGCAACGGGGAATTCACTATCGTAAGAACTATGCGGATCTTCCGGGAAAGCCAGATATTGCATTAACCCGTTATAAAATTGCTGTCTTTATCGATGGTGACTTTTGGCACGCTCGTGGTCATCAGGATTGTCCGGGAGAACAGGTCGCATCTAATAAAGAATTCTGGCAAAAGAAGTTAAAAAATAATGTAGAACGGGATAAAGCAGTCAATGATGCACTGACTGAAGCTGGATGGCTGGTACTGCGGTTTTGGTCATCTGATGTGATGAAGCATCTGGATGACTGTATAAATCAGATTTTGCAGTATATCCCGGATAAACAATAAAACATAAGAACCGCCCGGCGTTGAGTACCGGGCAGTTCTTATATTTTGGTAAAAAGTTAGTCAATGATCCATTCGACGTCGACGGATTCACTTTCTGTCGTTGAATTGGCGGCCAGCTGGTTAGAGAGGTCTAAGGATTTGGGCTTTTCATATCTTAGCGAATCAGGCGCCAGCATATCACAATAACGAATCGAATCTTCGCCATACGAGTCCATAGATACCGATTTGATGCCAATGATTTTTTTTCCTACCGTAGCTGCGATGGCTTCTGCCCGATGTTTAGAATTGGCGACAGCCTGTTTGATGAGTTCATCGTGGATTTCCCGTTCATTTGATAATTTATAACTACTTTCGATAGCGATATCATAGTTTTGCTGGCGGACGTGATCCAGTATCATGTTGATAAAGGGCATATCGAAACTCATGCGGATTACGATTTTTCTGGAAGCCGTGTAATAATATTCTTCATTATCTTCGTCATACTGCCGTTCCACTTCGTCCTGTTCCATAGAAATCTGATTTATAGGGACACCTTGGCTGTCCAGATAGGATAAGAAGGATTCGCACTGTGTCAAAACTGCGTCCATCGCCGTATTGGCCGTATTACCATCTTTAAAGAATTCAATTTCAAGGGTTACCATGTCATAGGTGCAATTCATGCTAGCCTTGCCTCGTATCGTCAATTTTCCCATAAGACAACCTCCTCAGTGAAATTCCACAACATAAGAAAAATCTAACTAAATTATACTAAAATTCCTTGCGTTTTCAAAATTTGGAGAAATAGACCGCGGTTGGCTCGGATTCAGATGCGGCTTTGCCGCGACAAACTCAGACTGACAACGACGCTTCAGGAAGCCCTCCGCGCGTAGCGGGCCGCCCGACGCTGTTGTCCGTTCTGATAACCGGTCCTGTACCTGATGGGTTAGAAAAGCTCTGGGACGGCCCCTACGGAATCGCAGTCAGGCGATGGGAAAGAACGCAGTCACAGGTCACAAAAAAACACGGTCAATCACTATGGTGCAGTTCGGCCAGGGGTTCAAGGGCAACGTGGTGATGCGGCAGGACCCGGCGGGGAACATCAAAACGGACAAAGAAAAATCCGTCGAAAAAATCGACGGAATCGTGGCGTCCATCATGGCACTGGACCGCTGCGTCCGCAATGGGACTGGCAGCGGCAGTGTCTATGATGAACGGGACGTTATTTCATTTTGATTTTTGTCAGCCGGCTGCAGCCACCTGGAGTTTCAGGTCGAGGGCCTGCATAAGCTTGACGAGAGTATCGAGCTTTGGCGTTGTCTTCAGTGTTTCGATACGGGCTACCGAGGACTGTGGGATGCCGCATCGCTCTGCAAGGGCGCGCTGGCTGATGCCCAGTTCCTGTCTCCGCCGGATGATGGAGGAAACAATGTCGCTTACTTCTTCGATTTCTTCCATATTGCGGCGTTCTTCTTCGCTGACGGCCTTTACATGATTCTTATAGTCTTCCCAGGTTCTCATTGTTCTGCCTCCTTTTGGCGGATGTAATCGTCGCGTTCCGTTTTGGCACGGGCGATTTCCCGGTTCGGTGTTTTCTGTGATTTTTTGCGGAAATGATGGAGCAGTACATACTGGCTCTCGTCATAGTAAAAATAAAAGACCCGGTTGTTTCCTGGACGCAGTTCCCAGATGTCTTCTTCCAGATGTTTGGTGATATTGACCGGCAGATTGGTGCCGTTTTTTGCGAGCAGGTCGATGTAGAAGAGAATCTGGTTGTACTGGATACGGGCATCCTTGCTGCTTTTGCTTTTCACCCGCAGGGCTTCCAGAAAATCCCAGACTTCTGATTCGCCGTGCTGGTTCTCATAAAATTCAATCTTGTACATCATGATCTCCTTTATGTTCCTATTTAGATGATAGCATAAATGCTATCAAAAGGCAAGGGAGGCAAAGCAGCATCGATTCATTGCATTTTTTGATTTCATGTCAGGAGGTTTTCATGCATATCCCTTTTCCATTCCATTACAGATAAGTCCTTGGTTTCGTGGTTCTGATATCCGCAAACATGGCACAGCTGGCTGCTTGGATACCACTTGTCTATCTTGATAAGCTGTTTACCTTGCCAAGCAAGCTTGTACTCCAGCATGTTCGTGAACATATTCCAGCCATTGTCAGTTACGGATTTGCCAAAGCTGAACTTGCCACCTTTTTTCTGCTTTGCCATCGCTTTGACGCTAATGTCCTCAATGCCAATGGTATCATAGCGGTCTGCAAGGTAGCGCGTCTTAAAGTGCGTCTAAAAACAGAGAGCTGGCAATTTTTCACAAAAAGGAAAAATGCCAGCTATTGTGTTAGGTATGGGAAAGAAAGAAGGCTGCAACAAAATGAGCCCTCCGCGCGTAGCGGGCCGCCCGACGCTGTTGTCCGTTCTGATAACCGGTCCTGTACCTGACGGGCTAGAAAGGCTCTGGGACGGCCCCTACGGAATCGCAGTCAGGCGATGGAAATAAACGCAGTCACAGGTCATAAAAATACACGGCCCATGGCCTTGTGCGTAGGGGCCGCCCTTTAACCTCTCAGACCGCCTTTGGCGGCCAGCTCCCCTATAAAGGGAGCCTTGTGCGGCCCGCTGTGAGATTCGGTCACAGCCCATTCGAGTATAATGGTAGGCTTTTACGAGCCACGAACCACGAACAACGGCCTTTCTCTCGGATTCAGATGCGGCATTGCGCCGCGACAGATTCATGAAATGAACGCAGTTCGCAGGTGGCCGGTCGCAGTTCGCAAAAAAAAAACAGCCCCCGATTGGGGCATTTTTTACGAGTCGAGGGTTACTCGAGGCGATGTCGTTATTCTGGGTCTGTTGCCGCGCAGCGGCATTTGAGTCCGAGGCGACCGGCGGCCTGCGAACTGCGACCGGCGGGAC
>NZ_JBBMEU010000049.1:0-16376 GCF_040096415.1 Megasphaera intestinihominis | reverse complement strand
CCAGCTATTGTGTTAGTTATGGGAAAGAAGGAAGGCTGCAACAAAATGAGCAAAAAAACTCATTTTGTTACAGCCCCATCACCATTGATGCCCCTACCTAAGAGGAGAGTCTTCTGGCGAAACTGTGATAAAAAGCAATCCCGTATTTCCATACGTTATGGATTCCCCTGGTTTGAAACTCTGTGATGTATTCCTGGTTTCAATTTGTCGTAAGGCTTCGTTAGCTCAATCGAACAGGTCATCAAAGGTATTCTTGGTCACATTTTTTCCTAAGGAATTCATGATTTCTGTGCTGTATAGTTTGCGGATTTCCTCATTCGGTATCCTTAATGCATAACGGTCATCGCTAAGGGATAAGACCTTTTCGACAGTCAAATAGCCCGTCGTCAACAGGAGATTGAACAGGGCTCCCGGGTCCTGGTCTATTTCAGAATAGATGAGGCTGTCATCTAAGGTGACGCGAACGGCTTTGCCATGCAGCAGATTTTGTATCATCTGAATCCGTAACTCATCCGTATGAGAAAGGAGATGACGTAAAAGGCTGTTTCCCGATGTCCGGACCCAATAAGGCCTGGCTTGGCAGTCATGGGCCACATAATTGATGACGGACCAGGGATTATAGATTTCTGCGCAGCCAATGTGATAGCCATCATACCATTTTTTTAATTCTGGAAGCTTTTCCCCATGATGTACGGTTTCTAAGAGTTCTTGTATTTCTGCTTCCGTAAATCCGAAGACCTCGGCGTACTGATCGCGCAAAACAGAACAGACATCCAGATTATTCAGGCCACTGAAAATGCTTTCTTTAGAGATGCGGGTAATGCCCGTCAGGACAGCAAATTCCAAGGTGTTGTTCGTTTTCAAGGCGCTGCTCAAAAATTGGCGCATGAAACCGATACAACCGGTATAATATCCGCTTTCCCAAGCCTGTTGAATCGGTGCATCGTATTCATCGATAAGGAGAATAACTTTTCGGCCATAGTAACTCTGTACCATAGCCATCAAATTGGTCAAAGATAAGGCCAATTCGTCTTCTGTCGCCTGTCCTTGGACGACGTGATCAAAAAGGCGGGCTTGGACTTCATTGATATCTGCCTTTTCACGGATGTAGCGATATCTATCATAGACTTGTGCTAAAAACAGCCGTATAAAGGAAAGCATCCGTTCCCATGTCGTCCAAGACGGATTTTGGATATCTTTAAGTGTAAGGAAAATGACAGGATACTGGCCACGCTGAGCCATATATTCGGGCCCGGCTTGTTCAATGGCCAGATGGTCGAATAAATGACGGCTCTGGCTTTCTTTTTCAATGGAAAAGAAATATTCCAGCATACTCATTGTCAACGTCTTGCCAAAGCGGCGCGGCCGCGTAATCAAAGTGACTTCCCGGGGGCTATCGATGAGTTGGCGAATAAATGCTGTCTTATCCACAAAATAGAAATCTTTATTACGGATTTTCCCAAAATCATCTATTCCTATAGGCATTTTGCAAATCACTTTTGTCACCTGCTTTCTAATAAAAAACCTGTCATTATACGTGCATAGGCTGTGGCCGAATAGCACAGCGGGCCGCCCAGCCACAGCTGTCCGTTTTGGCAACCGTCCTGCGCCTTCCGTCGGTCGGCACCTGACGGGCCAAAAAGGCTTGGGACGGTCCCTACGCACAAAGCCGCTGGCCGTGTATTTTTGTGGCCTACCAACTGTAACGCGCGTATTTTTATGGGGATAACCTCTTCACTAAGTTAGGGGACTCCCGGGAAACTGTTGACGAACTGGATGCGGATGTCCGGGAAGGAATCGACGAATTGGACTGTGAAGTCTTCGCCGTAATCGACGAACTGCCATTGGCCGATGTCATCGGGGAAATAGTCGACAGTCTGGACGCGCAGGTCCGGGAAGGCGCTGACGACCTGGACGCGGATATCCGGGAAGGAATCGACGACGCGGACTTTGCCGGCCAGACGGATGCCGTTGAAATAGCCGTCCGGCGTGACAGCCGAGGCAGCCAGGGCGGCTCCACTGAGACAGAAAAAGCAGAGAACCAGTAAAGCTAACTGAATCCATTTTCGCATGATGATACACTCCTTTCCGGTTATAGTGATCGTTAACAGCCAGCCATCAACCTCTCAGTCAGCTTCGCTGACAGCTCCCCTATCAGGGGAGCCGGAAAACAGCCACCCAACGTGGGCGCCCCTACGGGTCAGGCGGGCCGCCAGCTACAGCTGTCCGTTCTGACAACCGTCTTGCGCCCTTCATCGGCCGGCACCTGATGGGCCAGAATGGCTTGAGACGGCCCATGCGGATTATGCCTCCCATAATAGGGGAGGTGGCCGTAAGGCCGGAGAGGTTGCCTTGAAAACCTCTCAGTCAGCTGCGCTGACAGATCCCCTATCAGGGGATCACTAGCCACTAGCCACTAGCCACTAGCCACTAGCCACTAGCCACTAAAATTAGCGTAACAGGTTTACTCAAAAAAGGCAAGCGAAAAGGCGCTGTCGCATAAAGACAGCGCCTTTCGGGGTATTAAGTTCGCAGTTTGTAGCATAAGGTTATCTCCGGAAGGCCTTTTCGATGGCTTCGCGCAGGGTGGCTACGCCTAGGAAATGGCAGTCCGGGAATTTGTCTGTTTCGATGTCTTCCAGGTTGCCTTTGGGCAGGATAAAGGCGTTGAAGCCCATCTTGGCCGCTTCTTTGACGCGGCGCAGGGCCTGGGGGACGCGGCGGATATCGCCGGTGAGGCCGACTTCGCCCATGACGACGGTCCGGCTGTCCATGGAGATGTCCCGCAGGCTGGAATAGACGGCCAGGGCAACGGGCAGGTCGGCTGCCGTTTCGGTCAGGCGCAGGCCGCCGACGACGTTGATGTAGACGTCCTGGCTGCCCAGGGGTACGCCCAGGCGCTTTTCCAGGACGGCCAGGAGGATGATCAGGCGGTTATAGTCCATGCCCGATGCCGTCCGCCGCGGGACGGCGAAGACGGAATGGGCCGTCAGGGCCTGGATTTCACCAAGCATGGGCCGCATGCCATCCAGGACGGCAGCTACGGCTGAGCCGGCCTGGTCGGCCGCCCGTTCGGCCAGGAGCAGCTGAGACGGGTTCTCCAGTTCCGACAGGCCGCTGCTGGTCATGGTGAACAGGCCCGATTCATTGGTCGAGCCGAAGCGGTTCTTGATGCCCCGCAGGATGCGGAACTGGTAGTTCCGTTCACCTTCAAAGTAGAGGACCACGTCTACCATGTGTTCCATCATGCGCGGCCCGGCAATGGCGCCGTCCTTGGTGACGTGGCCGATGACGACGATGGGGATGCCTTCGCTTTTGGCAAAGGTCATGAGGCGGCTCGTGTTCTCGCGTATCTGGGCCAGACTGCCCGGCGTCCCTTCGACGGACTGGCTGTACATGGTCTGGATGGAATCGACGACCAGCAGGGCCGGCCGCCGCTTCTTGGCTTCGTCGAGGATATGGTCCAGGGATGTATCGGCCTGGATGATCAAGTCCGGCGTGGAAATGCCCAGGCGCTGGGCGCGCATCTTGATCTGGCCCGCCGATTCTTCGCCAGAGCCGTAGAGGACGGTGCCGTTCTTGTCACAGACGGCAGCGGCCAGCTGCAGGACCAGCGTCGACTTGCCGATGCCCGGATCGCCGCTGAGCAGGATCAGCGCCCCTGGGACGATGCCGCCGCCAAGGACGCGGTCCAGTTCGCCAATGCCCGTTTCCATGCGGGCCATGTCTTCCATGGCGATATCCGCCAGGGACGCCGCCTGCGACGCCGGACCGCTGCGAGCCATGCTCTGTGCCGCTTTGGGCGCTTCCGGCGCGACCGTCTCTTCAACCATGGTATTCCATTCGCCGCACTTCGGGCAGCGACCGAGCCAGCGGCTGGACACGCTGCCGCAGTTACTGCAGACGTAACGGGTCTTTATCTTTGCCATGACTGCTCCTTACTCCGTCGTAAAGACGAGTTTCTTCTTGTCCAGGCTGTCGACATGGATCGTATTGCCTTCCTTGACACTGCTGCTGAGGAGCATTTCGGCAATCGGGTCTTCGACGAGCTTCTGGATAGCCCGCTTCAACGGCCGGGCGCCATAGGCGAAGTCCGTCCCTTCCTCGACCAGGACGTCGTCGGCAGCCGTTGTCCAGTCGAGGGCGACACCCTTTTCACCGAGGCGCTTGGTCAGGTCCTTGAGCAGGATGTCGACGATCTGGCGCAGGTCTTTCTGTTCCAGCGGCTTGAAGACGATGATTTCGTCGATACGGTTGAGGAATTCCGGCCGGAAGAAGCGTTTCACATCGGCCATGATTTCCTTCTTGGCTACTGCAAAAGATGCTTCCCGGTCCTTGGCGCTGTCGCCGCCCGTCGAGAAGCCCATGACCGGGCCCGACGGCTTGAGATGCGATGCGCCGAGGTTGCTGGTCATGATGATGACCGTATTGCGGAAGTCGACAGTCCGCCCTTTCGAATCGGTCAGGCGGCCTTCGTCGAGGACCTGCAGGAGCAGGTTGAAGAAGTCGCTGCTGGCCTTTTCCACTTCATCGAAGAGGATGACGCTGTACGGCTTTTCCCGGACGGCATCGGTCAGTTCGCCGCCTTCTTCATAGCCGACGTAGCCCGGAGGCGCGCCGACCAGGCGGGAAACGCTGTATTTTTCCATGAATTCGCTCATGTCGATGCGTATCATGTTGTCAGCACTGCCGAAGAGCTGGGCTGCCAGGGTCCGGGCCAGTTCGGTCTTGCCGACACCGGACGGGCCGAGGAAGAGGAAGGAACCGATAGGCCGGTTGGCATCCTTGAGGCCGGCGCGGGCCCGGCGGACGGCTTTGGCCACAGCCGTGACGGCATCGTCCTGGCTGATGACCCGTTTGTGCAGTTCGGCTTCCAAATGGAGGAGGCGCTGCGATTCCGTTTCCGTAATCTGTTGGACCGGGACGCCTGTCCACATGGATACGACGTCGGCAATGTCGTTTTCCGTAACGACGAGCTTTTCATCGTCGTGCTGCTTCTTTTCTTTCTGAAGGGCCGAGATTTCCGACGATACTTTCTTGCCGGCATCGCGGAGGGACGCGCATTTTTCAAAGTCTTCGCCAGCCAGGGCCGCTTCTTTTTCTTTATTGATGTCGGCCAGTTTCTGTTCCAGGTCCTGAAGTTCATGGGACGGCGCATAGACCTTCATGCGGACGCGGGCCGCCGCTTCGTCCATGACGTCGATGGCCTTGTCCGGCAGATAACGGTCGGAAATGTACCGTGACGACAGTTTGACCGCAGCCTTTACGGCTTCATCGGTGATGTGGGCCTTGTGGAAGGCTTCGTAGCGGTCGCGCAGGCCGAAGAGGATAGCCATGGCATCGTCTTCCGTCGGTTCGCCGACCAGGACGGGCTGGAAACGGCGGGCCAGGGCGGCATCTTTTTCAAAGTGTTTCTTATATTCGTCGATAGTCGTGGCGCCGATGCACTGCAAATCGCCGCGGGCCAGGGCCGGTTTGAGGATGTTGGCCGCATCCATGGCGCCTTCGACAGCACCGGCTCCGATGAGCTGATGGATTTCGTCGATGAAGAGGATGATCGAGTCATCCTCTTCGATCGTGTCGAGGATGCGCTTGATCCGTTCTTCAAATTCACCACGGTACTTGGTACCGGCAACGATACTGGCCAAATCGAGGGAGAAAATGCGCTTGTCCAGCAGGCTGTCGGGCACATTGCCAGTGATGATGCGCTGGGCCAGACCTTCGGCGATGGCCGTCTTGCCGACGCCAGGGGCGCCGATGAGGACCGGATTGTTCTTGGTCCGGCGGCTGAGGATCTGGATGACGCGGCTGATTTCCTTTTCCCTGCCGATGACCGGGTCGATTTTCCCCTGTTTGGCCCATTCATTAAGGTCGCGGCCGAACTGGGACAAGTCGCTGCCATTCTTGGACGGTACGGCATCGCCGCCTTCGACGGCCGGATCGTTCATAAGCTCGCTCAGGCGCTGGGAGACCAGGTCCGAGTCGATGTCCATATCTTCCAGGATCTGGACGGCCATGCCGCTCCCTTCTTCGAGGATGCCGGCCAGCATATGTTCTGTGCCGACATAGTTCTGTTCCAGCCGGTTGGCTTCACGGACGGCCAGTTCCATAGCCCGCTTCGTCCGCGGCGTCAGGCGCAGCTTCGTCGGCGAATCCTGGCCCCAGCCGACATGCTGTTCGATGGCACGGGTAACGTTTTCCGGCGTCAGGCCCAGCTGGTTGAGGAGCAGGCCGGCGATGCCGTCTGTATTGAGAACGAGACCGAGCAGGATATGTTCGGTCCCTACGTAATCATGGTGGAATTTCTGTGCCACTTCCTGCGCATACTGCAGGACGGCTTTAGCGTCATTGGTGAGACGATTGTTCATCATGGGAAATCACTTCCTCCGGTAAGCAATGAGTACTTGCTGCACGGCTTCAGCCCGCTGGTGTTCCAGCTCTTCCCCGTTCAGTTCGGTCCCGGCCTTGAGCTGCAGATAAGCCGGTTCGACGACGGTCATGATGGCTTCATAAGCCAGAGGGCCTTCGGGGATGACCCCCATGTCGATGCCGAAACGCAGGTCGCTGGCCAGGGCCAGGGATTCCTGGTCGGCCAGGAGCCATGCCCGGCTGAGGGTGCCGTAAGTACGCAGCCATTTATCTTTTAATGTATTTTCATTGTGGTCCCAGACCAGGCTGCGGCAATTCTGTTCTTCCTGGACAATCTGGGTGACGATTTTGCGCAGCTGGTCGAGGATATCTGTTTCGGTCACTCCCAGGGTAATCTGATTGGTGATCTGGAAGATGTTGCCGATACATTCATTGCGTTCGCCGTACATCCCGGATACGGTGAAGCCGAATTTAGTAATGCCCTGGACGATGCGGTTGAACCGCTTCATGAGGATCAGGGCCGGGACGTGGATGGTCACGCCGACGGTCAGGCCCGTACCGGTCAGGGACGGACTGGCCGTGAGGTAACCGAAATCGTCGCGGAAGGCGAAATCCAGGTGGCTTTCCAGGGCATCGTCGACCTGGGCCGCCTGGTCCCAGACGCGCTGGAGGTCGAAACCAGGTGCTGCCGTCTGGATGCAGAAATGGTCTTCTTCATTGATCATGATCGACACGGCCCCGTCTTCACGGAGCAGGAGGCCCCGGTGCTTGGGCTGTTCGATATGACTGGCCGAGGAAAAATGTTTCACTGCCAGCATTTCCCGTTCCAGCGGCGACAATTCGTCGAGGCCGATGAAGGTATAGCGCCCATGGCCCAAGGTATCGAGGGTACCAATCTGGCGTTTGCCCTCTTCGAGGACGGCGGCCAGTTCCGTATCCGACGCCTTATCGGGAAAGACGTATTTCTTCAGGTTCCGGTCCAGGCGGACGCGGCTGTCGATGACGATATCGTTGAAGTTTCCCGTGCCGTCCTGCCAGGGGCAGAGCGGCTGCTGGAGCATATCGTGGACCATGGCTTATTCCCCCTTTCCGCCATCCGGCAGCTGACGCTGGAGGGCGCGGATCTCATCGCGGACTTTCGCCGCTTCTTCATAGCGTTCTTCCTGGACCAGTTTCTGCAGGTGCTGGTGCAGGCGTTTGACGTGTGTCGCCGTCCGGAAGACGCCGGTACCGCGGTTGGGCACCTTGCCGACGTGCTTGCTGTGGCCGTGGATGCGGCGCAGGAGCGGCGGAATTTCTTCCTTGAAGGCTTCGTAGCAGTCGGGGCAGCCGAACTTCCCGAGGCGGTTGAATTCGCTGTAGGTCATACCGCAGCTGGCACAGCGCGGTTCGTCGCCGCTGCGTCCCTGGTAGTCCGGGTAGGCCATCTTGCGGAAAAAGTCGTTATCAATGATATTCAAATCTCTGAAATTAGAAAAATTGGTCTGTTTCTTGGCACAGGCTGCACACAGGTGCAAATCCGTGCGCCGCCCGTTCTCGATCTTGACGATATGGACAACAGCCTCTCTTTTCTTACAGGCATCACATAACATAGCCCTCACGTCCTTTCTATCACTCAATGGAGATTGAGGTTCTTCAAAATGTCGCTGATGACCAGCAGGCGCGTCCCTTCATCGTCGATGCGGCGATAGAGGGATTCAAAAGTCAAGTGTAGGATGACCGCTTCGTTGTTGGTCAGGCTGCGCCGCTTGAGGAGCTGGTACAGCAGGGCATCCAGGTCTTCCATGGAAATGCTGACGGCCGGCAGCCGTTCGTGCAGGAGGACCGGCGTGCGGTCCTGCTTCTTCGGCGTCAGCTTGATGATGCGGACGAATCCACCGGACCCGCGCCGCGATTCGACCAGATAGCCCTTGTCGTTGGAAAAACGCGTGCTCAGGACGTAGCTGATCTGGGACGGAGCGCATTGCAGTTCGTCGGCCAGCTCATTACGGCGCAATACAATGTCTGAATTGTCTTCTTCTAACAATTTATGTAAAATGAATTGTTCAATCTTATCCGCTAATACACTCATCATAATCACCCCGTAAAAATATATTTTCCTTTTTGACTTTCATACAACTCTATTATATTCGTCTTTTTGACTTTACGCAAGAGGCCTGTCCCCATTTCCCATCATATAGGCAATAGTCTCATTCGAAAAAAAGGCGCTGTTACATGAAAACAACGCCTTTTTGAGCTTTAAGTTTGCAGTTTGTAGTTTTTAGTGAGTGGTTTTCTACAAACTCCATGCTACAAACTATAAATTGAAAGGTACCTTGCATGATGGCAGAAATCTTCATGCGATAGTCCTACGACGAACGATGAACGGCACCCTGCCTGCGTCCTGTTGTACAAAGGCCCATAATAGTGTATGATATATGAACTATGATCATCAAATGTGAGGTGTTCCCATTGAAACGATTCGGCCCGGGTTCGGTCCGTTATTATTTTTACCATGAAAAGAAATTGCTGCTCATCGTCACGCTGAGCGGTATCTTATACAATGTCGGCATGATTGCCGGCCCCTGGTTCGACGGGCAGCTGGCCCAATACCTCTATGATATTTTCGGCGGTACCCGGACGGCAGCGGATATGTACGCCCTCTGTCTCTGTTACGCCCTGGTCATCCTCGGCGTCCAGGGCGCCCGCTATGTCAAGCGCCTGTACGTCCGGAAGTTCGCCAACAACATCAGCCTTTCCATGAAAGACCGGCTTTACCAACACCTGGTCCAGACGCCGAAGCGGGACATGGAGCAGGCCGATACGGGTGCCTTGATGACCAAAGTCATTTCCGACATCGACACCTGCGTCGAAGGGATGCGCAAGTTCACGACGGAAATCTTCGATACCGGCGTCGTCATGGCGGCCTATGTGGTCATGCTCGTCTGGTACGACTGGCGCCTGACGCTGTGCGTCCTCGTCTTCCCGCCCATCGCCTATGCCCTGGCCAACAGCCTGCGCCGCCTGGTCGCCGTGACGGCGGCCCGCAGCAAAGAAAGCAGCGGCGCCCTGTCGGGCATGACCCTGGACCGCATCAGCAACGCCCTGACGTACCGCGTCTACGGCGAAGAAGCCATACAGGACCAGCGGTATGAAGGCTACCTGGCTGACTATGAAAAGAAGATGATCCTGGCCAATCTCTGGGAAAATACACTCCAGCCGATTTACAAAGTCATCGCCATGATCGGCACGATGCTGGTCATCTGGTTCGGCGGCCGCAACGTCCTGGGAACGGGTTGGGAAAGCTGGGATATCGCCGCTTTCTCGACGTACCTGGCCTGTTTCATCAAGCTGGCGACGAAATCATCCCATGCGGCAAAATTGTTCAACGCCATCCAGAAAGCCCAGGTTTCGTGGCAGCGCATCCAGCCCCATCTCCAGGCGGCAACGGAACTGCCCGATCCCGTACCGCCGGCAGCCCCGGCAGCCCTGACGGTCCGCCACCTGTCCTTCACCTATCCCGGCAGTGACGGCCCTATTTTCCAGGACCTCTCCTTCTCGGCCCGTCCCGGTACTATCATCGGCATCACCGGGCCTGTCGCCTGCGGCAAATCGACGCTGGGCCAGGCCTTCCTCTGTGAAAACCCGCACGGCGGCCAGATTTTCTTTGGCGCCAAGGAACTGGGCAACGGCCACACGGCGCCAGACGGCATCGTCGGCTACTGCGGCCACGACGCGGAACTCTTTGCGGCTACCGTCGAAGAGAACATCCGCCTCGGCCTGTCCGGTGACATCGCCCCGGTCCTGAAAAAGGTCTGCATGGATGAGGACTGCGCTACCTTTCCGATGGGGATAGAGACGCCCATCGGCGAAAGCGGCCAGCGCTTGTCCGGCGGCCAGCAGGCCCGTATCGCCCTGGCCCGGTCCCTGTTCCATCCGCGGCCGCTCCTCATCCTCGACGACCCTTTTGCCGCCGTCGACATGGCGACAGAACGGAAGATTTTCACCAGCCTGCGCCAGGATTACAGCGACCGCATCATCCTCCTCATCTCGCACCGCCTGAGCCTCTTCCCCAATCTGGACCAGGTCATCTGGCTCAACGGGGACGGGACCAGCGTCGTCGCCACGCACGAAGCTCTATATGCATCCTGTCCGGCCTACCGGAATCTCTATGACCTGCAGCATGCCCAGGGAGGTGCCCACCATGCGTAATATTTTCTGGCAGACCCTGAAAAAGAACGGCCTGCTCCTGGTGATCCTCATCGCAGCCATCATCGCGTCCATCGCCGTGGGCGTCACGCCGCCCCTCATCCTGCAATACATCGTCGACAGCCTGGTCAGCGGCTCGTTCAGCGCCTATCCCCTGCTGACGGCAGGCATCCTCTACTTTGCCCTCAATGCCGGCAGCGGCCTCGTCGATGCCCTCAAGGAGACGCTGATCACCGTCTTCGGCCAGAAAATCACCCACGGCCTGCGCTCAGCCATGTGCCAGCGCCTCGACGAATTGCCGGCGGCGTACTTCGTCAGCCATGAAGCCGGCGCTGTCACATCGCTCTTCGTCAACGACGTCGATACCCTGGAAAACCTCTTCGATTCCGGCGTCGTCAGCATGATTGCCGATGCCTTCACGATTCTCAGCATCCTCGTCGTCGTCTTCCACCTGAGTCTGGGCCTGGGCATATTGCTCTGTATCTGCCTGCCCCTCTTGTTTATCCTGACCCGCTATTTCCAGAAGCGCATGCTCCAGGCCCAGCGGGACAACCGCATCGCCGTAGGCCGGACGAACGAACTCATTCCGGAAACGGTCCATAATATCCGCACGATTCACACGTGCCAGCAGGAACGCTACCTGCGACAGCGCTATGGCCGGACGATCCGGGCCAGTTTCGACGCCATGGAACGGAGCAATTTCTGTGACTCCATCTATTCGCCGATCATCATCACCAGCTGCACGGTCATCATCTGCCTGATGATGGCCCTGTCCGTCAGCAGTCCGTCCCTGCAGGAAATCTTCGGCATGACCGTCGGCAGCGTCGTCGCCCTCATCGCCTATGTGCGCCGCATCTTCTCGCCCTTAGAAAGCATCGGCATGGAAATCCAGAACATCCAGTCTGCCGTCGCCGGTATCGGCCGCCTGAAGGACTTCTTTGCCGAACCCATCCAGGAACGAAAAGAACCGGAAGTCCCTGACGCAGCAGCGGCACCACTGGTCATCGACGATGCCGCCTTTGGCTATGGCCGGGAAAAAGATATTTTCCGCCACTTTTCGCTCACCGTCGCCGCCGGGGAAATGGTCACCATCACCGGCCGTACCGGCGCCGGCAAGAGCACCCTCTTCAAACTCATCCTCGGCCTCTACCAGCCCCGGGAAGGCCAGGTCCGCATCTTTGGCTGCGACCCGTCCCGGCTGGCCCCTGCTGTCCGGCGCCAGGTCTTCGGCTACGTCGAGCAGCAGTTCCACGCCATCAGCGGTACCGTCGCCGACCAAATCAGCCTCAAGGACCCGCGGGTCACAGCAGGCGCCATGGAAAAAGCCCTGCACCTCGTCGGTCTGTGGGATACGTGCTGTGCCCTGCCCCAGGGACTGGACACGCCCTTCCGGCCGGAACTCTTTTCCCGCGGCCAGAGCCAGCTCCTGTCCATCGCCCGGGCCGTCGTCATGAACCCGCAGATTCTCTTGTTCGATGAAATCACGGCCAATCTCGATTCCCTGACAGAAAGCCAGGTCCTGCAGGCCCTGCAGGCCGCCGCCAAAGACCGGACGGTCCTCTCCATCTCCCATCGCCTCTACGAAGCCCAGGGCGGCCGCCGCGTCGTCATCGGAGAAACAGAAGCGTAGGTCGTTCGTCGTTTGTCGCAATCCGCAGACCGCTGATTGCAAAAAAAAGAAAGCGCTGTCGCATGAAGACAGCGCTTTTTAAGTGGCTAGTGGCTAGTTGTTAGTGGTTAGCGGATGGGTTTAAATTTAAAGGTTTTCTCTGCAAACTACAAACTCTGTACTACAAACTATAAAGTAAACGGGGCCGCGCATGATGGTAGAAGCCTTCGTGCGACAGCCTCCCACGGATCACCATTCACTATTTCGCCGGTGCTTCGATAGGGTCGTAATCAGCCGGTTTGTCCGTAATGGATGCTTCGTCGATGGCCGACGGTACCGGGTCGAAGCCCTGGCGGAACAGGGCCTTGATGGCAGCGATGTACGGCGGGATGATGGTGTCCATGAGGAGATAGCGCTTGCGGAAAAGGTTGCGCTTCTGCGACTTGATTTCGCCGTATTTGCGCCGTCTTTCTTCGATAGGCAGGTGGTAATACCACGGTTCCTTGCCATCCGGTGCGGCTCCTTCGCCGATCCAGAATTCATTGAAATTGGTCTTCTTCGAGCGGTTGCCGCGCAGCATATGGCTGTTGGTATAGAAGCCTTCGTCCGTGATGACATATATGTCATGGATGCCCAAGGTCTGGACGAAGATGCGCATGAGATAGAGGATGAAATTCTTCGGCCGATAGCCAAAGAGCTTCTTGGTCAGGACCTTGGTCGTTTCCAGGCCGTGCTTTGAGCCCTGGATGGTGCCGATGTACACGGACGGCGTCCCGTCAACATTGTAATCGAAACGAAAATTGAAATGATAGATCATCTGGCCTTCATGATAGAGGTAGAGCGACAAGAAGCCTTCCTTGCGCTGGCCCGTATCGAAGATGAGCCGCGCTTCCAGGGGCAGCGATTCGTCCGGCGAAGTCCACAGGGTATAGCCGTTCCCCCAGTAGAGTTCGTGGATGACCTCGTCAGAAAAGAAAGTCCGCAAGATAGTGAAATGATGTTTCAAGGCATCGAGACGCTGGCGCATGGTCGAATTCTTGAACAAGAAGACGCGGGTCATGACTTCCTGGAAATCCGGGTCATGCTGCTCCAAGAAGCCCTTCATCGGTTCATAATGGTCAAAGAAATCGTAGAGCTCTTCAAATAAAGCCCGGTTGGACACGGCACGGGCAAAAAAAACGACAGCCCGCTTGTTTTCCTGGAAATTCCGGGGCCCGTATATAAGGCGCGATAAGTGCCAGAAATAGGAAATGCTGTGCATGGAATACCTCCTATCAAGTACAAAGCTAATAGTACTATTATACGGGCAAGACAAGCAGGCTGTCAATGTGGGATGCGTGGCCAGTGGCTAGCTTCTATCTAATCCAGCTTCCGCACGATATTCGCCGGGACATGGGACAAATCGCGGACGCCGGTGATCATCATGGCATCCATGAGCTGGCGTTTGAGCGTATCCAGGAGGAGTTTGACCCCTTCGGCCCCACCTCCGACAGCAGCGACGGCAGCCGGTCTGCCGATGAGGACGGCGTCGGCGCCGAGGGCCAGCATCTTGAGGATGTCTTCGCCGTGACGGATACCGCCATCGACGAAAATGGTGATCCGCCCTTTGACGGCTGCGGCGATATCAGGCAGGACATCGGCCGTACCGGCCATGCCGTCGAGGACGCGGCCGCCGTGGTTGCTGACGACGATGCCTTGGGCACCGGCTTCGGCACAGGAGACGGCTTCTTCGGCCGACATGACGCCTTTGACGATGAAGGGCAGTTTGATAGCCTGGACGACTTCGGCAATGTCACGGGCACTCTTGGGCCCTACGGGCTGACCGAAAATCCGCATGTTAATCAGCGTCGCCGCATCGATGTCGCTGGCAACGGCAAAAGCGCCGGCTTCTTCGGCCTGATGGGCTTTCTCGATGATCTGGTCGTTGCTGCGGGGCTTGATAGTCGGGATGACGATGCCCGGCCGTTTCTTACAAGATGCAATGCCGGATGAATACATATACGGAGCACCGCTGTCACCGGTAAAGCACAGCGTACCCACATCCAGGGCTGCCTGAGTGACGGCTTCGTCATACTCTTGTTCTACTTCCGCCGGGTCGCCGTCTACCTGGGCATTGAGGACGATGCCGCCGACCGGCGCCAGGAGTACCGGCATACTGAGCCGTTTTCCCATAAGGGTCACAGCCGTATCCGGGTCGTCGACGCCAGACATGCTGCGCATGACCAGGCCGTATTCCTGGAGCGCTTCGACGTTACGCATGAAAGACCGTCCCGTGCGCAGGCCGCCGAAACCGGGAATCATGCCGACGCAGGCTTTGCCGTTGCACAGGGGACAGACATGGCAGCCTTTCATTTTTTCGCGTGCTTTGTTCCTTACTTCTTGTAAATCCATGATAATCACTTCCTAAATAAATATTTTATTGTCAGCCCGGCCCTGATAGGTCGTCTCTAACATCTTGACATGGGATAAAAAGGCAGGGTCGTCGAAATACTTGGCGCCATGCGGGCAGTTGCGCACGCAGCGCTGGCACTTGATGCAGATGCCATTGACGACGGACGGCTGGTCCGGGTCGATGGAGCCCATGGGACACTGGCGGGCGCAGAGGCCGCAGGATACGCATTTTTCCAGGTCTGTCTTGGGCTTGGCTTTGAGGAACTTGGCCGGCTGGCCGTCGACGCCTTTCGGGACGTAATACGGAGCCCTGGCATCACCATCGACGACGAGACGCGGTACCATGCCATCGGTCTGACGGATTTTCGATACGGCCATGTCCGTCAGGCGGACCATGAGGGCCAGGTCGTCCTTATCGGGCCGGTCAGGGGCCAGGACATCAGAAAAAGCATGGGGCCCGACGAAAGCCCCGGCTGCGACGGTACGGAAGCCGTTGCCGTCGAGTGTCGCACAGAGCTCGGCCAGGGAATTATCGAAAGACCGGTTGCCATAGGTCACGACAGCCAGGGCCAGGGCGCCCTTGCCGATGAGTTTTTCCTGATATGTCGGCAAAATCTTATTGGGCAGTTTCCCGGCATACGTTGGACCACCGACGATGACCAGGTCACCAGCTGAAAAAGTATGCACCATTTCCCGGTCCTTCGGCAGGTTCAGGGAAATAGCCCGGCACGGTACCTGGAAGAGCCGCGCCGCTTCGGAAGCACCTTGACAGACGATGCGCCTGGTATTCCCAGTGGGGCTGAAATAAACGGCATACACGTGTTGGATATGCATAAAGACCACCTCGATTATAAAAAATCCGGCCGCATCTTTTGCTTATATTATATACCAAACAGGCGCGAAAGTCATAGTTCGCGTCTGTTTTCTTTTTCCCTTTTGTGTTAGAATACAGTATGATTTTACTATAAAAACGAGGTGTCCTATGCAAAAGAAAATATATGCCGTACGGCGCGGCCGCACGACCGGTCTGTTCCTGTCCTGGGCAGACTGCAAAAAACAAGTGGACGGCTTCCCGGGAGCCCGCTTCAAGAGCTTCACCGATGCGACGGAAGCCTGGAAATGGCTCAATGGCGAAGAAACGACGGCGCCGAAAAGGACAGAAGCTCCTAAAAAGTCCCGCCAGACGGCAAAGACCGCGGCGCCGTCCCAGCCCTTGCGGCCTGACGAAGAACAGGATTTCGTCATCTATACCGATGGCTCATGCCTGCGCAACCCCGATGGCCCCGGTGGCTGGGCCGTCGTCGCCTGCAACGTCGCTACTGGCGAAGTGACGGAACTATGCGACGGCAATCCGTCGACGACGAACAACCGCATGGAGCTCCTGGCAGCCATCATGGCCCTGCGCTTTGCACCGGAAGGCACGAAAGTCGCCTTGTACACAGACAGCCAGTACCTCAAGAACGGCATCACCAAATGGGTCGCCGGCTGGAAGCGCCGGGGCTGGAAGAAAGCCGACGGCCAGCCCGTCCTCAACCAGGCTTACTGGGTCGAACTGGACAAGCTCTACGCCGCCCACGACGTCACCTTCCACTGGGTCAAAGGCCACGTCGGCGTCGAACTCAACGAGCGCTGCGACCAGCTGGCCAAAGCCCAGGCCGTAAAGTATAAATAAAAACGAATCACTAGCTATGAGTGGCTAGTGATTCGTTTTTACTGTAGGGGCGCCACGTGTGTCAAGAATAACATCGTTTACATTTTGTGCAAGGACATCCTTTACACTTTATGCAAGCACATCGTTTACAAATTTCTTCTTATTGAA
>NZ_JBBMEU010000048.1:0-16476 GCF_040096415.1 Megasphaera intestinihominis | reverse complement strand
GTGCGTAGGGGCCGTCCCAAAGGGCGGCCCGGCTCTCCTGTTAGGAGAGCTGTCAGCACAGCTGACTGAGAGGTCAACCTCTCCGGCCCTCCGGGCCACCTCCCCTATTAGGGGAGGCTTTCACGAAACACGAACTACAAACTTTTCTTACCCATTATAATTTTCCGGATAGATGGTGATATCGTAGTGGTTCTTGTCCCATTCGTGGGTAATCTGATGCTTGTACGGCGACAGGGCGTTGATGAGGACTTCATAAGCCTTGGTGCCCTGATAGATGCCGTCGTCGGAGATGTCGACTTTATAGCCATTTTCGTGGGAATAGATGCCGCTGGCATGGTAGCCGCTTTCCGCACCGCCGGTGATGACGAAGGAAATGCCAGCCTGACGGGCTTCGGTATTCAGATGATCCAGGAAAGCGATGGTCGAGCTCTGGAAATGAGCCGTATCGGTCGTCCAGTTGCTGTCCCACGGCGTATCCATACCTTCCGTGCTGCTCCATTTGCGCAGGTTGCTCTTGCCGAAATCACGGCGGTATGCGTAGGCATCGGCAATAGCTGCATCATAGGAGTCGTGCTGATACTGATACTGGTATTGGTATTGGTCTTCATATTTCTGACGGTTCCAGGCCGTAACCGGTGTCGCCATGTGCTGCGATTCAGCATAATGGTACTTGACCGTATCCGGCGTAATCGTACCGGGATTATCAATATTGGCAAAAGCCGAGGCCGGAATCAGGGCATGGACGCGATCCCGAAGGCGGTCACCGATTTTGTCAGAATTATTCGTTGTGGTAGTGTTCGTTTTCTTCTTGGCTTTGTCTTGTTCCTGGACCTGTGCCATAACGGCAACGGCCGGAGATACCGTTTCCGATTCCTTGACCTGTGCTGCCGAAGCAGTGACAGTTCCCATAAGACAGCAAAGAAACAGGATTGCGATGATAGACTTCTTCATTGAATTCCCCCTTAAAATACTGAAATTATGTGTATGACATTCGGTTATTTTCACGAACAGCGTTTCAATTGTAACATATTCAGGGGAATTTGAAAAGTCCTGCTACGAACCCAGGAGCTGACGCTGTTCCATTTCCTGGGCTGCCGCCTCATCCTGGTCGGCCTTCTTCGTGTCTCCTAATTTGCGCCAGACCTGGCTGCGCAGCTTGTAGCCATCTTCATAGGGCTTGACGGCCAAAGCCTGTGTCAAATACTGTACGGCCCGCGGATAATCGCCCTGGTCCATGGCCAGCTGGCCCAGGCTGTCGTAGACGGCCAATTTATCGCTGTCATCCGTGGCCAGGCGGACCGATTGGTCATAGTCTTTTTTAGCCAAATCGAAACGCTTCAAATGGCGGTAACATTCGCCGCGGTTATTGTAATCCATAGCCGTTTCCTTCAAAGCCAGGGCTTTCGTCAAGTCGGCAATGGCCAACTCGTCCTGGCCCGTCTGGGCGTAGACCAGGCCCCGTTCGGAATAGACCCGGCTGTCGTCGGGATGGCGTTTCACCGCTTCATTGAGCAGTGCCAGGGCCTGGTCGTATAGTCCGGCTTCTTCGGCGACGGAACCGGCCAGGAAGTAATCGCCGCGGTGCATGAATTCATACATGACGCCGATACGGCGGCTCAGGTCGGCCATTTTCTTGTCGCCCTTCTTATCATAGATCAGGCTTTCGAGGATATAGTTCTGAGGAAAGGCCGGAGCCAGCTTTTCCCCCTGTTTGACGTCATCCAGGGCCTTGTCATACGATTCGATGGCCGTATAGGCCCGGGCCCGGTTGAAATACATCAGTCCCTGCAAAGGATCGCCCTTCTGGCTCAAGGCCAGGGCCTTCGTATAGTCGTTGACGGCCAGCGGGTATTCTTTGCGCTGTTCGTAAATGGCGCCGCGGTTGAAATAATGGAAGGCCGTGCCCGGTTCCAGGGAAATGGCTTTATCGCAATCGGCCAGGGCTTCGTCATTCCGTCCGAGGAGGCTGTAAATCGTGCTGCGGCGGTCGTAAGCATCGGCATCATCGGGATGTTCTGCAATCTGGCCGTTGACGATCTGAAGGGCTTTCTCATAATCCTTGGCGCGGACAGCCTGCAAGAGTTCACTTTCCCCGTGGGTCTGCAAAGCAAGGGCCCCTTGGCCATCGCCTTTCACCAGGGTCACATCGTCCGCCAGGGACAGGCAGGGAACGGCCAAAAAGCAGGAAATCAGCCCGGCTAATATGCACTGTTTCAATCGGTTCATAAGAATCCCCCTATCTCTCGAATTTTGCTTTACCTTATAAGATTCGACATAGCCCCGCCAAATTCCTGCCAAAAGACAAAAAGTAATATGGTATAATGAAGAAAAAAAAACGAATGAGGTGAGCAATTTGTTTGAAAAAGAATATGAAGCGTCAGCCCAACGTAGCCGGTGCCATCTTCTTCGTATCCATCCCCTACGGCCTCGCGTCGCGGCACCGAGCGTAAGAGGCAGTTTTTATAATTATACCAGCCCCGTCCCCCCTCTCCATCGCCAGGGCCGTCATTTATCCAGTCAAAACATTGCCGGCTTCCCTATTCAATGCTAAAATGGAAGAAATACAACCCAAAAAGGAGGCCTCATAAAAATGTTTAAGTATACAGAACCTCAAAAACGGCTCATAACCCTGGCCCTGGCCGGGCTGGTATGGATAGGAGGCAATGCCATGGCGATGAATGTAGATGTGGACTCGGCTACGAAAGATATGCCGGGAAAAGTAGAAAGTACGGTGTTATCCGTACCGGTAAAGACGCCGATGATCAATCAGATTTCCGACGTCGTATACGAACAGGTCCCGATGCGGGGCTACCCCAACGTGGCCATGAAAATGGACATCCTGCAGCCGAAATCGGACACGAAACAGCCTGCCATCGTTTACGTCACGGGCGGCGGCTTCATCAATGCCAATAAGGACAACGGCATACAACTCCGCATGCGCCTGGCAGAAGCCGGCTACGTCGTCGCTTCCATCCAGTACCGCGTGGCACCTACGGCCCGCTTCCCGGAACCCCTGGAAGATGTGAAGGCCTCTATCCGCTATTTGAAAGCCCATGCAGACCAATTCGGCATCGACCCGGAACGAATCGGCATCATCGGTGGCAGTGCCGGCGGCTACCTCACGGCCATGGCCGCGACGACCAGCGGCACGACGACCTTTGACAAAGGCGATAATCTCCAGGTCGGGAGCGACGTAAAAGCAGCCGTAGACCTCTATGGCCTCTCTGACCTCACCCGCATCGGCGACGACTACAGTGAATCCGTGAAAAAAGCCCACCAGTCGCCTGGCGCCACGGAAGCCCTTTGGGTGAACGGCTCTGCCGTATTCGGCGGCCAGGACGGCGGCATCCTGGCCAATCCGGAAGGCGCCAAAAAGGCCAACCCCATCACTTACATTTCCAAAACCAGTGCGCCTATGCTGCTCATGCACGGCACGAAGGACACCGTTGTCTCCCCGAGCCAGACAGACCTGCTCTTCCAGGCCCTCCAGAAACATAACATCCCCTCGAAACGCTACCTGGTAGAAGGAGCAGCCCACGGCGGCGTCTACTGGAACCAAAAAGAAGTCCTCGACATCATCACCGCTTTCTTCGACTCGTATTTGAAAAAATAAACAAATTTCTAAAAAAAATCACCTGTCCCAAAGATGTTGATCAATCCTTGAGGCAGGTGATTTTCCTTATATTCAGAATATTCAGACCTGTTCGGCGTATTCCGGGAAGGCGATGGAGTTTTCCTTGAAGATGTGGATGAAGATGTCGTCAAAGAGCTGTTCCATGACAACATACGTCTGGCGGAAAGTCGGGCAAGCATCTTCTGGCGGCGTGAAGTTATCCGTCAGTGCCTGGATTTCTTTGATGACGTCGCCGGCGCCGGTGTGTTCTGCTTCCAAGTCCTGGATAAGTGCCAGCGTCTGGCTGTCCGGATGCGGATGCTGGCGCATCAGCGGGAAGACGAGCTGTTCTTCCTTGGCGAAATGCTCTTCCAGTTCTGCCTTCAGGCCGGCATAAAGATGGTGAAGGCGCGTGAGCATTTTACCATGATGCGGATAATGGACGATGAGGATCTTGTTGAGAAGTTTTTCCGTTTCAGCCATGAGTCTGCGGTCTGTAACGTGATGCGTCGCTTCCAGGTCGTCAAGCATTTCCGTGACTGCAAGCGTTTTGAACGCTTCAATATCGCCATGTACATCCCGCTGCGCCGCCTTTCTTTCTGCGGCCTGATTGAGCTCGGCCAGGAATTCATCTACATCCAGACCCTTTTCGCGGACAGCCGTAGCGATGGGGTCATGGCCGCCGCAGCAGTAATCGAGATGCAGACCATTCAGGAACCCAATCGTATTCGGATAAGCTTTTACAACGTCAGCTAACGTCATGTCTTTAGTAATCATAGTATCGCTTCCTTTTCTCGTATGAATCTATTTTTATGAGTCAGTTTCTCAAGACATCTTGAGTATATCAGATACTGCCGGAGTCATCCGTAGCATTTGCAACGTAAAAAAATTTCTCATAAAAAAGGAACAGCGTATTTCCTGAGTCTTTATTGCCCCAGGCAGGTATTGATCCAAGGTTTCGGCATCTTTGAAATTTGCTGTATTTGGTATCTTTTCATTTCGCGTGTAATTTTTTGAGTACCCAAAAACATCCTCCTTGCTGAATAGGATAGATTAGAGTTTTTAGACAAAATGGGAGAAACTCTAATTTGTCTAATTTATCCTGTTTGATGAGCCTATTGTCTCACAACCAGCCAGGAGATTAAATCCACCGATTTATTTTCCACTTACGATTATTCGATGCTATTTCACAAAATCAGTACTTCTTCCGGATCATATGCTTCTTTAACTCCATAGTGCTCGATTTTTGATTGGTATTTTTTACCGAGATTGTAGAATCGGATACTATCTTTATCTTCATCCATGATTTTCAGTAACCGATGCTTCAATATAACCAATTCATCAGGCTGCAACAGGCACTCGAATACAGAGTTCTGCACACGCTGACCGTATTTCTCGCACTGCTTGGCTACCTGATGCAGTCTTCTCTTTCCATTATCATCTTGTGTACTCACGTCGTAGGTCACTAATACTAACATATACTCATCTCATTTCCACAAAAAAGCCGGATACACATCTAAATCGCCACGTAAGACCCGCGCCAATAGTTGAGCTTGAACAAACGGAACTAAGCCCCAAGGAATCTTTTCTTCTAAAAAGGGGTGCCTGATTAACTCTTTCTTACGGTTCTGCCAGTCAGTAAGAAAAATTTTACGGCCCTTGTCGTTCAGTAATACGGCCCCATTTGCTTGTCGTTCAAAGGTACTAGCGTTTATTTTACGATTGTTTATCAACGTCAATACAAATCGATCCGCATAGATACTGCGCAATTCTTCCATCAAGTCTAAAGCAAGCGAAGCTCTTCCTGGACGGTCACGATGCAGGAATCCTACATATGCATCCAGCCCAGTAGATTCCAATGCAGACGCGCAATCATTAGCCAAAATAGTATAACAAAAAGAAAGCAGCGTATTGACAGGGTCTTTAGGAGGCCGTTTGATTCGTTGTTCAAAGGAAAAGATTTCCTTATTCTGTAATATCAGACGGTCAAATACAGAGAAGTATAGACTGGCTGCCTCTCCTTCATAACCTCGCAAGCTATCTAAATCACAGCACGTCCTAGCTGCGTTAGCCAAATGAAGTAACGATGCGCTGATTTCTTTTATGGTCTGGACATCAACACTCAACGGATGATCCCGCTTGGCCCTTTCCAGCACACTGCGAGCATTGAAAATCTTCCCTACAATAAAATACCTGGCAATTTGACAGCTTTGCTCTTCATCATCGGAACAACGGTATTGTTTTTTCCGCAATAATACATTTCCCTGAGTCGTCCCCACTACCCTAGCCAAAAATCTACCACTCTGGCGATAAAAACAAAGTCCTATATTTCTTTTGGCACATTCCCCCATTAAGGCTGGCGACGCGCCTTTATAACCGAAATAAATAATCTGCTCTAACGTATGAAGAGGAAATTTTCCCATCACATTTTCATCCATTAAAACGATAACATTGTCATTTTCTAAGGCTAAATACGTTTCCGGAGTCATGATATATAATGTATTCAACAATTTTCTCATATTTCGTCACTCTCCCAACATAGTATCGTAATAGGGACGAGCTGATTTCTTTTTACAAATGATAGGCAGACAAAGTTCTTTCAAGGAACAACTGGGGCATCCCTTTCTAGGGCGAACTTTAGGAATATAGCCACGTCGAAAATAATCATGCATTTGTGCCAACATTTCTCTAACTTGATGACATAAATCTTCTGTCAATGAAACCGTTTCTCTTCGATGAGTTTCATGATAGTACACAGCCCCTTCTGAAATAGGCACTCCTAACATTTCCGTCAGACACATAGCTTGACAGCAAAGCTGAAGACGATCTGCATCTATATCCTTGGATTTCCCTCGTTTGTATTCAATGGGAAAAGGCTGCCATACCCCTTTCTGTCCGTATAAATAACAGCCAGCATTATTTTGACGAAATTCCACCACATCACATTGCCCAGTTACCCCCAACGTTCTTGAAGATATCCTCATCCCCCGGGAAACAAGAAGCTCTCCGCGTTTCTCCACAAAGTCTGGATTATGACAATTTTCATGAATAATGTTACCTTCCATCGTCTTAACATTTTCAGCCCAAACTTGGTCTATGTGAATTAAGGCCCATTGTCTCGGACAAAAAGAAAAATGTTGTATCCCCGATATCATCAAAAAATCATCTTCAGCATATTCCATGAAAAACGCCTCCTTTCAGTATTCTGTAATATTCACATCCATAAGTACTTTATAATTTAATTATATCATATTTCAATCCACGCACCCACTAAGGGTGCGACAGCTTCCTTAATCCCTATGGCCGATCCTTTTGCCAGATTTCAATCCACGCACTCGCAAAGGGTGCGACGGCCTTGGACTCATTCAATTTTTCATATTCTTTTTGATTTCAATCCACGCACCCGTGAAGGGTGCGACATCCTCCTTTACTCAATCGTCAAGACTTTAGATGTGGTCACATTTCAATCCACGCACCCGTGAAGGGTGCGACTCAGCCCTTAATTTATATTTTCAAATGGTTTTATGTATTTCAATCCACGCACCCGTGAAGGGTGCGACGTAATGACGACGACATTGATTACCTAGCTCAAAAAATTTCAATCCACGCACCCGTGAAGGGTGCGACCTGTAGCGTTCGAGTTGGAGCATCATCGCGCCAATATTTCAATCCACGCACCCGTGAAGGGTGCGACACGTTATCAATCGTACTATCAATAAATAGCTGTATTAATTTCAATCCACGCACCCGTGAAGGGTGCGACGATCTTTCCTTGTGTGCTTTACCTTTGAGGCATGAATTTCAATCCACGCACCCGTGAAGGGTGCGACCGAGCCTTGCACCCCTCGGCATCGCGACGTACTCATTTCAATCCACGCACCCGTGAAGGGTGCGACGCCGCATCCGCTCATCACCGGCTGGACGATTTGCAAATTTCAATCCACGCACCCGTGAAGGGTGTGACGAGAAAGGTTTAGGGAGATAAGGATAAATGGAAAATTTCAATCCACGCACCCGTGAAGGGTGCGACAAATTTAAAGGGATATGGATTCCCGCCGAAATATGATTTCAATCCACGCACCCGTGAAGGGTGCGACCTGCGACTGCGTAAGCGTTGGGAGATGATACGAGATGATTTCAATCCACGCACCCGTGAAGGGTGCGACCAGACCAGTGACCGCTTTCTGAAAATCGAATCTATCATTTCAATCCACGCACCCGTGAAGGGTGCGACTTCGGATAAGTCCTGCATCCATGTCTTCGATATGAATTTCAATCCACGCACCCGTGAAGGGTGCGACTTGACTTTGGCCATACCTGGAATACCGAGTACCAATTTCAATCCACGCACCCGTGAAGGGTGCGACGAGCGGGCCGACAGTGACAATGTCCGTGCAACAGTACATTTCAATCCACGCACCCGTGAAGGGTGCGACATTGCATCACCGCCTACTGATTAAGCCGTTCTTTCAATTTCAATCCACGCACCCGTGAAGGGTGCGACTTTGCCCTGGCCATGATGGACGTATCGTCATAGGCCGGATTTCAATCCACGCACCCGTGAAGGGTGCGACGTGTTCCGTCGTCACCTTGAACGGTTCGTTGTTGAGTGCGGACATTTCAATCCACGCACCCGTGAAGGGTGCGACCTTTTCGATAACATCGGCGATAAGCCGGAAATCATCATTTCAATCCACGCACCCGTGAAGGGTGCGACTGTGGCCGCAAGAGTAAGTTACATCGTATTTCATATATTTCAATCCACGCACCCGTGAAGGGTGCGACCGAGCACCTGCCAGAGAGCCACGAATGGCCTGCCGTCATTTCAATCCACGCACCCGTGAAGGGTGCGACTGCATCACCGCCTACTGATTAAGCCGTTCTTTCAATTTCAATCCACGCACCCGTGAAGGGTGCGACTTTCTTGTAAGCCTTGATTTTATTCGTGTGTGCGGCATTTCAATCCACGCACCCGTGAAGGGTGCGACCTTGATGGTCCCGTCGGCTGTAACGCCGCGGATATTTCAATCCACGCACCCGTGAAGGGTGCGACAACGGCAATCCAGTATATCAAGTATTTGACGTATAAATTTCAATCCACGCACCCGTGAAGGGTGCGACTATCGCCATCTACTAACCCTCTCGCCGCCTCGTCTATTTCAATCCACGCACCCGTGAAGGGTGCGACGACCGCAGTGCCACGTACTTCAAGTTGACCGAAGTCATTTCAATCCACGCACCCGTGAAGGGTGCGACAAGAACGGCTGGAAACATTCCCGGGCCATACAGGGATTTCAATCCACGCACCCGTGAAGGGTGCGACATCCTCCATGGCCATGCTTTGGCATCTCTTTCAGCATTTCAATCCACGCACCCGTGAAGGGTGCGACGGCACGGCTCTTGATGTGGCTTATGCCCCGGAAGGGATTTCAATCCACGCACCCGTGAAGGGTGCGACAGCTGTCCAGCGACGGCCAATATGTCAGCAAAGAGATTTCAATCCACGCACCCGTGAAGGGTGCGACGGTCCCGCGCCGACGATAAAATTAGCCACCGTCATATTTCAATCCACGCACCCGTGAAGGGTGCGACATTTCCCAAGTGTGTACCATTTTTTTACCCGCTCATTTCAATCCACGCACCCGTGAAGGGTGCGACCTGAGCCAGTTCATACTGGATGCGGCCGGCATCCTCATTTCAATCCACGCACCCGTGAAGGGTGCGACACGCTTTACGAGGATGGTCTTCACGGCCCTCTCGACATTTCAATCCACGCACCCGTGAAGGGTGCGACTTGCCAACTACCCAGCCACGCGCCTCGTAGTAATCGATATTTCAATCCACGCACCCGTGAAGGGTGCGACTGGCTTGCTCGTTGTGTCGATGTGACGCAAGCCGCTATTTCAATCCACGCACCCGTGAAGGGTGCGACTCGCCCGTTCCGAAACCATCCGGAACGTACGTCGAATTTCAATCCACGCACCCGTGAAGGGTGCGACACGGCCGACACCAGAAAAAAAGGAGTGATAGACAATATTTCAATCCACGCACCCGTGAAGGGTGCGACCCACCGACGAACGCGCCGGTTCCGGTCCCGGAAGATTTCAATCCACGCACCCGTGAAGGGTGCGACAAGCCTGCCAGGACGGAAAGAGCTACGCCACGATTATTTCAATCCACGCACCCGTGAAGGGTGCGACAGCCCCATCCACAACTACTGTGGCGTCCTTCCAAGATTTCAATCCACGCACCCGTGAAGGGTGCGACAGCCTTCAAATTGGCTCAGTCACTATCTGCTCTCTCATCAATCATATTGCGAACTGATTGATGAGCAGTTCAATTTTTGAGTCAATTATCCGGATATTGCTCATTTTTATAGAAATCAAGACGGGTGCGAAGCTCTGATATATTTTATGTGTGATTCTGCTTCGCACCGCTTTTTTTGCTTGGTTAAATCATCCGGGTACACGTAACATGTTCCGGAATTTTACTTTCATCTACAGTGATATCGTAGTCCGTATAGTTTCTGGGAGCAATGACGCCATCTTTTTTCTGGACATGAATAGTGTCAAAAAGTTTATAAGCTGGAGCATTCCCCAGTTCACTATCATGCTTGAAAACGATGAGTTCGCGGACGGCCATATTCCCTCTGGCAGCAGAATGGTCATATTCAAACATATTAATGATGGCCTTCCATAAATACTGCAAATCATCTTCGCTGAAACCGGTCACTTTCCGGGCCAGGTTAGCCGATACGTAGCCATCTACACGATATAACGCATAGGGAATGATGTACTTTCTGCCAATTTCGGTATTTTTGTTTTCAGCATCTTTTTCCGTCGTGATGGCGACACGGGTAATGGTGACTTCCTGTGGCATGATGGGATCAATGCTGCGGGCAAAACCCAACTGAACAGGACCGCGAACTTGGCCACAATTGAGGGCACTTTTGACAAAGGTCGTCATAACGGCGCCAAAGGTACGTATGTCAAAGAAATTCTGGCACATGAAATCACAGATTTTACGGTCCAGTTCCGGATCGCTTGTCTTCATCTTTTTGATGTCCTTTTCTTCTTTAACCCCTACATATTCCAAGGCTTCTTTATCACTGCGCTGCAAAGGAACGCCTTCTTTAACGTAAATACGATAGCCGGGTTTATCTTCGCAAATCGTTTCGATGCAATTGCGTATCTTACGCTTCAAGCAGACATCGGTAACCAGGCCATACCCCGTTTCCGGATCCACACGCGGCATATTACCGGCATCGGGATCACCATTGGGATTACCATTTTCTACGTCAAACAGGATGGTAAATTCATAGCGATTCTTAATGGGTTCTGACATTTTATTTTTCCTCCTTCTTCACATACCGTTTCTGGGTCTGATGGTAATAGCCTAAAATAAATAAGCCTTGATCCGTCAAATTCATCCGCGCAGGAATAGGCTGGCCATTCATCTCGATTTTCCCTTCCAACTCTGTAACCATTTTTTCCAGTTCAATTTTCAATCCCTTTCTGTCATTCAATTTGCGTAAATGGTGATTGGCCATTTTCAACAAAATCGGAAATACCCATCCTGGGGTCGCAGCCGCACTATTAAAAAATCGATCCTTAATCGTGCTATTTATTCCTTTCCGATTCTTTTCTGAGTCGGGAACCTTACCGCGTCCATTATCTTTTTCATGGGCTTTTTCCTGAATTTGTTCTAATACAGAGAACAGTCTGCCTAATACATAGGCCGTATTCGTACTTTCTTCATTCAACGCCACAGTTATCGTCTCTCCTTTCGGGAAATTCTTCAATAAACAAGCCTTGATGATAGCGGCTTTTTCAGCAGTAATTTTATAGATATGCTTATCTTTATCATCTTGATCTGCTTTAACTCTCAGCATGACGTGGTTGTATAAAGCCTGCGGGTAAGGCGTATCCGAGAGGATGCTCCGCATCACAGCCCCTGCCAGAAGTGGGGATGCTTTCTCATACTTTTTATCAGGTTTTCCTTTCGTGTCCTTACGTTTAGGATTCACTGTTACCCCCAACAATCTCCCTAATGGCAAGTAAGCCCGATACTGCTGAGGCATAACGATTTCCAGTCTTTCATAATGTTTGCGCACGTGGTCGATAAAATGACCGAACGTATCTTGTAAGAAAAAACGGACTGAGAGTCTGGCTGCATTTGGCGATAACCCTAAGATATAAAAAGGCGTATCGGGATGGATGGGAACTCCTTGAAAATCAAAGGGCATCCCTTTTTGGATGTGAGAAAACAAGGCATCAAGTGTCTCATCATCAATAGTGTCATCATCTTCAAAAACGGCGCTATGAAGCAAATCCTGATAGGCTTCTTCCCCATTGGCTGCCCAATAGACGACAGTCGTATTGCCAATGACCTTGCAATGCTTTTCATCGGCGATGAGTTGATTCAATACCGTCGTGTAGGCGAAAGCGGCATGTTCACTGACAGGAGCATTATAGCACTGTCCCTTTGAATGACCGTATGATTCAAAAGCCTCTGCGTTAAAGGATACTAAGGAAGCTCCCGAAGACTGGGCACCGCGGACGCCTTTGATATTAGGATGGATGCGGGCAATGGGTCCTATTTTCCCTGTGACTAAACACTGCCCTTTGACAGCATCATCAGATGGTTGATTATAATGAGCATCCCAGGCGCTCCTGATGGTTTCATCATCTTGAACAAAGACGCCTTCAACCGCATACATTACATTGGCTGTTAATAGGTTGGTGGTCAGGTACGGTTTCAATACGGAATGATTTTCTGCTGTTTCCGGATTCCACGTCGTAAAGAACCGCTTCAAAGCCGCTGCTGACGGCGTGTGGACAGCTTCTAAGATATCTAAATGATATTGTTTCATCGTTTCAAAACAAGCTACACTCCGTTTTTTATCCTTTTCCCATTTTGTTGCCGCATCTCCCGTTATATCTGCCGTCTTATTTTCCTTAGGCAGGCCCAGGCAATATGCAGCATTCGCCCATAAGAACTGCGGCCGGATGCCCGACGATTTTTTCACGCCTTCCGGCAGCATATGGGTAGTAGGCACAGATACCTTCTTTTTTCCCCGCATCACTTCTTTTTCCAAAGACAGGATACCGATGACTTCGCCCTGTTGATTCAGATTCACAGCATAAGAAATCTTATAGTTTCCCCATCCTGGTTTGGCAATAGCACCCTGTCGGGCTAAGGTTTCATAGTAATCTACCAATGATTGTAAAATCATGAGTGCACCTCACAATCCCGCAAATCCAGGACCCCGTTATGTAAGGTCGCCTTGAAGAACATAGGCCGTATGTGCTGTAAGTCGGAATAATCCATGTCATACAGCATATACCCTAATTCCTTATCTTCCCCGGCATAGGCTGTCGGCACACTGTCAAATTCATATTCCCGGAAATTGACAGGAAATTCCCGGCAGCCAAAATAAGGCGTATGATAGCATTGCCCCCGTTTCAGGCGGCGGCGGATGATATCCTGGAACTTTCCTGCATTGTCAGAAGCATTGGCCTTATCAGTCAATTCAAAATGCGCTTCGATGACATAATGCACCTTGCACAGTACCATGGAAGCCCGTTGCTGTATTTCTTCTTTCGTACTCAAATACAACGCCAGATTTTTCTTAGTCATCGCCTGCTTGGCCGCTCTGGCACTGGCCTTTGCCTTAACTTCATTACGGCGTATATTGGTAAATTGAATAGGACTGAGGACATAGATTTTATCAATAATCCATCTGAGTCCGGGATGCCAATAAATGGCCTCAATGATGCCTTGTGCTGCAGACGGTGTCATGACATCATAACTGACACGTTCCGTTTTCATTTCCGGCCGGGAGAACAAGGCATAATCTCCCCAAACCTCTACACGTATTGCCATATCATCATCTCCTCAATTTATAAAAAGATGCCTATTCCATCTTCCATATTGACGACGAGCCCCGTATCCGGGTCATATACCGCCGGATCTTTTAGTACATACAATCCTAGATCCAATGCGTCCAGCTTATTCGTTTCCCAGAGTTTCTCGAACTGGTTCTCATAGACGCTGACCATATATTGATTAGCCTTACGTAATATGGACCGGTTACAAACACTGGCTATCAATTGTGTCAGGATTTTCTGATTATCCAGGTCATCATCTACGGGAATAAAAACGGGTCTGCTATCTTCTTCTATCAGTTTAAAATCTTTTGCAATCTCTGTAAAGTCCGGGGTATTTCCTTCTAATCGTTTCAAAATATTTTTGCTGTCCAGCTGGTCTTCGCCAATCGTGTAATGGAGCTGGTCGAAATACGCTTTAATACTCTCTGCACTGGCTATGTCGGCATGGTGCTTCGCCACCATCTGGGTTATTTCAATAGGGCGCCGCACGAAAGCAGGAATCCGGTTCATAGGCTTATGCAAATCATAAATATATACGGTACTGTCTTCGGTCCGCTGTTTCCCTTCCCGATTGCAGCGGCCGCCTGTCTGGATAATACTATCCAGGCCGGCAATTTCACGATAAACAACAGGGAAATCGACATCGACGCCAGCCTGAATCAAGCTGGTTGAAATGACCCGGCAGGGCAAACCATCCTTAAGGCGTTGACGGATGATTGCTAAGACGCGGCGCCGATGAGCCGGATACATGAAGGTCGACAAATGATAACATCCATCGCCCGCCATCATCTGATACAAGTCCCGAGCGTCCTTCTTGGAATTAGTGACACACAGGACCTGCTCATGCTCTTTCAGCTGCGCTGCCAAGGATTCCAAAGAATCTACATCCATGAATCGATAAGTGACGCGCCTGAAGAATTCATACAGTCCTTGTGTATCCGGGCAGATTTCCCGCACTTTCAGGCCTTCTCCAATCTGGGAAAAATACGTTTCCAAACTCGGCTGCGTTGCCGTACACAATACAGCTGTGCAGCGATAATTGGCCACCAATTCGCCTATACTGCGAATACACGGCCGCAAATAAGGTTCAGGGAGCATCTGCGCTTCATCGAAGATGAGGACACTATTGGCAATATTATGTACCTTGCGGCACCGGCTGGTCTTGGCCGCAAAGAGGGATTCAAAAAACTGCACATTCGTCGTCACAATGACGGGCGCATCCCAGTTTTCAGTCGCCAGCTTTTTGCGGTTTAAGCCATCATCTTCCTTTTTGTCATTATCCTCTTTATTGTCATCTTTATCGTAATCGACATTCATATGGTGTTCGATGACGTTACCATCTCCCAGGATATTGCGGAAAATATCGGCAGTCTGTTCAATAATCGACGTATAAGGGATGATATAAATAATCCGCTGTTTCTTATACTTTACAGCGTGTTTCAAGGCAAAAGCCAAGGAAGACAAGGTCTTACCGCCGCCGGTCGGAACGGTCAGGCTAAACATACCGGGTTCCTTTTCAGCTGCATCCAGACATTGCTGATAAATTTCCTGCCGTTTTTGATTGATAGGCGTAGTGGGTTCCCCAAATGTTGCATAATAAGCAAAAAATAAATCGTGAAGTTCCTGCATCGTCGCGAATCCGCCGCGTTGCACCTTGCCAGCGTTCACGAATTGTTCCGTATCCAAGAAATCGGCATCGACTAAGCAGGAAAAAAGCATACGGATGAAGAAAGAGTAATAAAACCGGTCTTTTCCGTATAAAAAGGCCGGTGCCTTGCGAATCGGCAGCGGTTCAGGCAATTCCTGCCGATAAGCTGAATAGTCCAGCTTGCCTTTCAATTCTTTTTTCAGCCGCCCCTTCAAGGTACCGTCATCGGCTTTCGATAATCTCGTTCCCGTATTGAGGAGACCGCTGTGATGACTGGCAATACAGAAAGCCAAAGGCACATTCTTTATTTTCTTCATCAACAAGGCACCAGCCGTAGAATGATCGACCCGCGGTCCCTCTTCCAGGATCCGTTGCTGGAAAGCCGCGCTATATTTCCCGATGTCATGATATAACCCGGCCATCTTCCCCCATTCGGCCGCATCAAATATGCTGGCAAATCGTTCTGCCAAAAGGCTGGCCCCTTTCAAATGGTCTATCAGCAGCTGCTGTCGTCCCTCTTCGCTAGTATGCCCAATATATGTTCCCATCTCTATTCTCCTTTCTCTACAATTTTGTGAATTCTATAATTCGTTTTTGATACACTCAGTATACTCCGTTCCATACTGCTAGTCAATATATATTTTCTGTAATATTGAATAGTAAAATTTATTTATAGAAAAAACCTGCCGTATGAATATCATACGACAGGCCACTCAATAACTTACTACTCAATATTACAATTTCAATCCACACGCTCATGGAATCCATCAGCGAGACGGGTATATTATAGCATAAAAAAAGGCTTGTCGCACGTGCGACAAGCCCTGGACGGTGTCAACATATTGTGAGAATTTTTTTGAATGACAAGTTGAACCTCTCCCGTTTATAGAAGCGGGAGATTCTTGAGAAGGTTGCTGTTTAAGTTTCCTCCTGAAATCAGGATAGCCTTATTCTCAAAGGGCTGTCCAAAAGCCCTTTACACAGTCCCTCGAAATCGAAGTTCTGCTTACTTTTACGAAGTATATTGGCGGCGCCGTTGATGTCGGCATTAGCCGTCCTGCCGTTGGCGAAGCGGTACAGGCCGCGCCGGATTCGTTTCCCGCTGAACGTTCCTGCATAGGGTGTATCCGGCTGGTATACGGGAATAGCATCCAAATCCAGGCAGCTGGCCTGAGAGGTATAGGACTCTTTCTGTTCCAGATAGGTTATCCCGTAGCGTTCACACAGGTGTTTCAAGTTACTACGCAAATAGCTCAGGCTGATTTGGGTGAAATGTTGATTCGTCACTTTGCCCAGTTTTAGTCCTCGTTTGAAATCTCGATTAT
>NZ_JBBMEU010000047.1:0-16501 GCF_040096415.1 Megasphaera intestinihominis | reverse complement strand
CCCTTTAAAGTTGTTAGTGGCTAGTTGTTAGTTGTTAGCGGATGGGTTTAAATTTAAAGGTTTTCTCTGCAAACTACAAACTCTGTGCTACAAACTATAAAGTAAACAGGGCCTCGCATGCTGTCAGAAACATTCATGCGACAGTCCTATTTAATGGTTCGTGATTCGTAACTGCCTGCCATTATACCAGAACAGGCTGTGGCGAAATCACCCTAGCGGGCTCGCCACGTGCGAGCCCCTACGTGCGGCCGCTGGCCGTTTTTTGGGCGACCTGCGACCTGTGACCTGCGGCCTGCATTTATTTTTCATCGCCTGTATGCGATTCCGTAGGGGACGCCCAGATTTTTCTGGTCTGTCAATTGCAGGATAGTTCCCTGGACGGACAGTGGCTGCGGGCGGCCCGCTACGCGCTGAGGGTTTCCCGCAGCGTCGTTGTCAGTTTGAGTCTGTCGCGGCGCAGCCGCATCTGAGTCCGAGGAAAGGCCTTAAATTTTAGAAATGGAAATCCAGTTCAGTCCGGAAGAGATTACGGTCATATTCATCCGACGTACTCCAGTGGCGTTTCTGTTTGGAATACATCGTTTCCCAGATAATGTTTTTCCACGGGGCATAACGGACACCGGCAATCCAACCCTTGGTACCATACCAAGTGGAGTTCCATTCGTCATCCCCAGCGAGCCAGCCGTTTTTGCCGTATTTAATATAACGCAGATAAAGACCATAACTGCCAGGCTTTTTATAATCAGCATCTTTGTAATTCAAACGCAAAGCGATGCTGTTGTTCTGGAAATCGGCATCGGTCTTGGCATAGTCGGCAATAAAGCGCAAGTCTTTATTTATGTTCGTAGACATACTGAGGACATAGCCATAACTTCTTAGATTCTTTTCGCCGTAACCATATTTGGGCTTGATTTTATATTTATCATTGGAATCAGCATAGTAATAGTCAATATTGCCCGAATTATTAATTTCTCCTTTGTCCAGACTGCTCTTTGCATAGGCAAGATTGATATCCAAATTCTTAGCTACAGGTCCCCAAATTGCGGCACCATAGAGGCTTTCTTTGTTGCCATCCCCGGTTGAAGCAAACCAGAACCCACTGGCCGTCAAGTTCGTTCCTTTGATGGGGACACCGAATTGCAAACCATCGGTTTCATTGCCGACGAGGACATTCTGGAAGCCTAATCCGCGCCAGGCACGGCCTATATTAATCCAGCCCAGGCCATCTTTCTTACCTTCAACCCAGATTCTCTGCATATTGCCATCGTGGCCAGACCATGTTTTTTGACCAGTGTAATTATCTTTACCATAATTATTGATGCCGCCTTCATTAGCCCTCCGATGACCGTCATTATAATGGCGGTTCGTTTCGCTTTGGAACTTGACCGTCCAGTAATCGTTGACCTTAAAGTCGCCGCGCAAGTCCATGTAAAAACGATTGGTCTGTTTATCAATAGTGCCGGAGGTCGTATCTTTGTCATAATCGTACTGTGTACGCATGAAGCCATACAATTTGACTCGGTCGATTTTTTCCTTGTTTTCCTGGATATCCTTGGTATTCTGCTCGATCTGCTTGGTGTTCTTGGCGACTTGCTGCTGCAAGACGTTGATTTCGTCGGCATATTCGGCGTGCAGTTTTTCTAGGACCGTCTTGTCACCGAAGTTGCTGCCGCCTTTTTGCATGGCTTTGGCGACGATGCTGGCGACTTCGTAGCGGGTCATGGTGCGGCCGCCTTCAAAGGTGCTGTTGCCCATGCCTTCGATGACGCCTTCTTTTGCCAGGTAATCCAGGGCTTCATAGGACCAGTGGTCTTTGGGGACATCGGAGAAGCTGTCAGCCGATGCGGCCAGGGCCGTGCCGGCAGTGCCGAGAGTCACGGCAGCCAGGACAACCAGGGCTTTTTTATTCAAATCCATGGTAAGGACCTCTTTTCTTATAAATTATCTTCCAGCATGGCCCCTACGCTGTCATAGACTTTACGAGCCTGGTCCTGGATAGCCGGACGGGCCGTGGCGACGGTGTAGCCGTTATAGCCCAGGATCATGGGCAGGTCGTTGATTTCATCGCCAATAGCCAGGATGTCCGCACCGTCCCAGCCAAAGAGGGAGAGCGTGTGGGCAATTGCCTGTTGTTTACTGATATCGGAGGGAATGATGTCGACGGCACAGCGGTTGGGATAGGCATGAACGGTATCGCCGAAATGGGCGTTGACCTGTTCGCTCGCTGCCAGGGCATCGTCGGGATCGGTGAAGCCCAGGGAATACTGGTGAATCGTCTGGGGCAGATGGTCGATGTCATCTTCCGTTATCGGCACGATGGGATAGTCCCATTCTTTCGCTTCCCGCCAGACCCAGGTGCCCGGCAAATCATGGCAGAGATAGGTCCGGTCCTGCGAAGAGAAGGAGAAATGGAAGGACTTGCGGACCAGCTCCAGCTTGCTGACGGCCTTGAGGACGGCCGGTTCGATGCGGGCTTCCCAGAGGACGCGGTCCTGGTCATCGCTGATGAGGCCGCCGTTATTGCAGGCCAGGTAATCATATTCGACGCCATAGTGTTTGAGCTGGGGCATGAGCATGCCGTGGTCCCGTCCGGACACGACGCCGAATTTATGGCCTGCAGCCCGCCATCTGCGGATGGCTTCGGCATCGCGGGCCGTAATGATATCGTCGCGGAACAGGGTTCCGTCATAATCGCTGGCAGCAATTTTTAACATAATAATCCTCCTCATACACGATAGATGACGGCTTCGGCCGGGCGCAATCTTCCGGCTTTCTGGGCGTCGTAGTTGCCCAGAAGGACCGTTGCGCCTTCCGTCAGCGATGCGTCATAATCGATGGTTTCGTTGGTAAAATTGACCAGCGTCAATGTCGCCTGGTCGTCTAAGATACGCTTGAAAGCGTAAATGCGTTCATCATCAGCCAGCAGCTCTTCGTAGCGCCCTCGCTGCAGGATGGCTGCCGCTTCCCCCTGGAAGCGTTCGGCCTGGATGCGGCGGTAGTACCAGAGGACCGAATCAGCATCGTGTTCTTCGCTCTCAGCACAGCACTGCAGGTAATCGTCATGGACGGGCAGCCACGGCGTCCCCGTCGTAAAGCCGGCCTGGGCTGCCGTCGTCCACTGCATGGGCGTCCGGGCATTATCTCGGCTGTGGGCCTGGACGAGGTGCAGGGCCTCTGCCGGTGCAAAGCCTTCATCCAGGGCCAGCTGATACTGGCCGTGCGTCGAAATGTCATTGTAGTCTTCGATACGGGCAAAGGCCGTATTGGCCATGCCTAATTCCTGGCCTTCGTAAATGAAGGGCGTCCCGCGCAGGCTGAACAAGATGGTCGCCATGGCTTTGGCCGCCTTCTTCTTATCCGTCCCTTCGGGGAAATAACGGTTGACACAGCGTATCTGGTCGTGGTTCTCGAAGAAGATGGGATACCAGCCATTGGCTGCCGTCGCCTGCTGGCTGTCGGACAGGGCCTTCTTGAGCTTGGTCAGGGGCCATTTTTCAGCGCGGCACCAGACTTCATCGTCAGGAAATTCCAGGTTCACATGGCTGAACTCGAAGAGCATGCTGAAAGCCCCGTCCTTACCGACCCACTGGGGCAGGTCAGCCGGCGTGACGCCGTTGGCTTCGGCGACGGTGAAGATATCGTGGCCGTCGAAGACCTTCCGGCGGAATTCGTGGAGAAAGTCGAGGATGCCCGGCGTATTAGCGATCATCTTGTGGATGGACGACAGGCCGTCGGCGCCGTCGACGGGGCCGTCTGTGAAGACGGCCGGTTTCTTGATGTAGACGATGGCATCGATGCGGAAGCCGCCGACGCCTTTGGCTATCCAGAAATTGGCCGCATCATAGAGGGCCTGGCGGACGGCCGGATTTTCCCAATTCAAATCGGGCTGTTCGACGGCGAAGGTGTGCAGGTAATACTGCTGCCGTTCTTCGCACCACGTCCAGGCCGGGCCGGCGAGACGTAAAAATTGACCGTCGACAGCGACGCCAGGGTATTGTCGTGCAGGCGGGTAATGGAAATGAAGGGAATGTCCCGCAGTTTCAGGGCCTGGGCCAGTTCCTTAACGGCCGGCGATTCGCCGGAGAAGGAGACGATAATGAACAAGTCGTCTTTGGTCATGGTCCGGATGAGGTTGCGGAACTCTTCCCGTGCCGGTACGTCGTAGAGCATGACGTTATCGTAGAAAAAAAGACGCTTCAGCTCCTGGACGACGTTATTCTGGACGTAGCCCGACGCATAGGTGAAAATCCGGTTGGCTTCATGGACGAGGGCGCTGGCGCTATCGAAGTTACGGCTGCACAGCTTGTCCACGGTCTGTTCATAGAAGCGCTGGAGTTCGTCCATGACATTCGTATCATAGCAGGAAATTTCCGGTTCTTCCCGCTTGAGGAGCATCTTGAATTCACCGAAGCCGTCGAGGCCTAATTTCTGGGCAAAGCGGACAATCGTCGTCGTCGAGACGTGACAGGCCTTGGCCAGTTCATGGATCGAGCTGTGGCGGACAGCGGCGCGGTGCTGCAAGATGTACTTCCATATCCCCATATCCGTATTATTGAGCTGCTGACGATGGGCGTTGATGAGTTCGGCAAGTTGCATGGCTGGTTCCCCCTTCACGAAACAGGCCCCGGCGGAAAAATCCGCAGGGGCCGGGTCATAGTTTCATTATAAGGAATCCAGGGACGGACGTCAAGCTGGTGGGCGCTGTGCCGCACAGAAAAAGGCTGCCATTTTACTACAAACTACAAACTCAAAACTCCATAAGAAGCTGTCTGTATAGAATAGCACTTCCGCTGGCTGACTATTATCTACAAAGTGCCGCAGCGATGGCAGCGCCGACGGAGGCGCCGTTGCTGTTGGGGATGACGTGGATGCGCGTATTTTCGGTCGGAGCCATGCAGAAGACGCAGATGGCATCTTCGATGAGCGACGGAACGCCTTTGATCTTTTCGACCAGGCTGCCTTCGATGGCGATGGACTGTTCCGTAAAGCCCTTATCCTCTGCCAAGTGACTGAGAAGGCCGAAGCTGGCCGCCCCGATGAGCTGGGCTGCCCGGGCAAAGACGGCCCGGACCAGGGCACAGAGGCCTTCTTGCTCTTCTTCGCTGACGGCGAAACCGAGCAGTTCTTCTGCCGTCTGCTGGCCGGAAATGAGTTCGTTCATGTCGCGCGTCGTAAAATACGGGATGTCCCGTTTGAGGTATTCGCCAAAGACGACGCGGCAGACTTCGCTCAAATAGCGGCCGCCGATCATCTTTTCAAAGGGATGGTCGCCAGGCAGCTGAGACGCTTCATCGACGAGGCGGTCCCAGACCGTAGCCGGGCCGCCGTCGAAGCCGGCCGCTTCCAGGTTGACGATCATCTGCAGGGCCGGTTCATAATAGCACATGTTAAAGCCCGTGCCACAGACGATGCCGATGCGCGACGGGTTGTGCTGATAGACCGAAGAAAGGAGGGTCGCCGTCGTATCGTTGAGCAGGGCCACCGGTTCGATGCGGTCCAGGCCGGCCCGGACAAGGGCCTCTTTCAGCAGGCCATTGATGGACTGGCCGGCCACGCCGGGAACGGCGATTTCCTTGGACCAGGCGATGAGGCTGGCATCCTTGGCCGACGTCTGGTCGACGGCAAAGGAAAAGGTAAAGCCCAGTTTATAGTCGTGATTGCCGTCAGCCGCTTCCTTGACGATGGCGGCGATGAAGTCGAAGAGTTCGTCTGCCGTCTTCGACGAAGCCGTGTAGTCGTAGTCAGCGCATTTCAAGGGTTTGGCCACCTTGCTTTCTACGGCAAAGCCCTGTTCGCCCATGAGGCGGATGCGCGAAGCCCGGACGTTCGTGCCGCCGAAATCCAGGGCCAGGAAGGTCCCCGTTTCCCGTCCCGTCGGCAAGCCCAGATAGGTGCGCAGCGCCGAAAGGGAGCTCTCCTTCCCTTCCAGAGCGTCTTCGGCACTCTTCCGGAAGTGCTGTGCCAGTTCCCGCAGCTCTGCGCCGGATAACTGCAATGCCTGTCTCATTTTTTCCCAATTTTTTATCGTATCTGCCATGATCGTTGGCCTCCTGTCTGTACGCAAAAACATCTATATTCTCATGATAATGAAAAAAGGCCATAAAGACAACTCTTTTATGGCCTTTCGGTTCCGTAACACGACAATGGACGGTAGTACAAAATATGGATATTGGTACAGGCGCTGCGCGTAAAAATAAAAAGGAACCGTGCACGATGGTGAAGACCTTCATGCTCCAGTTCCTTGAATAGAGTTTGGTGGGCGATAACAGGATCGAACTGCTGACATCCTGCTTGTAAGGCAGGCGCTCTCCCAGCTGAGCTAATCGCCCAAGTGGTGACCCCTACGGGATTTGAACCCATGTTCTCGCCGTGAAAGGGCGATGTCTTAGACCGCTTGACCAAGGGGCCACATAATGTGGAATGTGGTGATCCACCCGAGATTCGAACTCGGGACACCCTGATTAAAAGTCAGGTGCTCTGCCAACTGAGCTAGTGGATCATAATGGCAGGGGTAGTAGGATTCGAACCTACGGATGACGGAGTCAGAGTCCGTTGCCTTACCGCTTGGCGACACCCCTGTATGGCTCCTCAAGTAGGACTCGAACCTACGACAAATCGGTTAACAGCCGATTGCTCTACCAACTGAGCTATTGAGGAATAAATGGAGCGGAAAACGAGACTCGAACTCGCGACCCCCACCTTGGCAAGGTGATGCTCTACCACTGAGCTACTTCCGCATGTGTGTTGTCTGTTTCAGAAGACTTGATTATAATACCAAATCCGAAGGATTCTGTCAAGGGATTTTTTGAGTATTAAGTTTGCAGTTTGTAGTTTTTAGTAAAGGCTTTTAAATTTAAAGCCATCTTCTACAAACTACAAACTCCGTACTACAAACTATAAAGAGAAAGGGGCCTCGCATAATGGCATGTGCCTTCGTGCGCCCCCTAACTCCTACCTGCTAATCGCTAATGATTTTAGCCTTGAAGACCAGGGCTACGTCGGCGTCGGAACAGCAGAATTCGGCTTCTCCTTCCGGCTGTCCCGGAAGCTGGCCGCCATAGCGCAGGATATCGACATAGGGAAAGGCACAGTGCAGGGCCATGGGACAGATTTTTCCCCGGTCCGTATCGTAATCAAAGGTTTCCCCGATGTGATGGCCGCGATGGCAGCCCATAGTCCCCAGTTTCCCCGTAATCGTAAGCTGGATAGCGGGACGTTTTCCTCGTGACATGGTGTTCTCCTTTGTGGATAAGTAAGCAGAAATTATCGCATTAAGCTATCGGCTTTCGTGCGGCAACTCTGTTTCACACTGTAGGGGTCGCCACGTGGGCGACCCGTTGGGCATTGGGTGACGCTCTCTCCAAGCTGGAAAATCGCTCATATTCCGGAGCGGGCTTGCCACGTGCAAGCCCCTACAAGATTGCAGGTTACGGAATCGCAAACAGCCGCTTGGCGTTTTCTGTGGTCGCCCGGGCCACTTCGGCGGCGTCTATGCCCCGCAGGGCGGCGATTTCTTCGGCGACGTAGTGGACATAGGCCGGTTCATTGCGCTGGCCGCGGTGGGCCTGGGGCGTCAAGTACGGGCAGTCCGTTTCGATGAGCATGCGGTCTAACGGCAAATGGGACGCGACGCGTTTGGCCCGTTTGGAATTGGGATAGGTCAAGGGCCCGTCAAAGCCGAAATAGAAGCCCATGCGCAGCAGTTCGTCCGTCATTTCCAGACTGCCTGAATAGCAGTGGAAGACGCCGCGGATGCCCTTGCCGTACTGGCGCAGGATGTCCAGCGTGTCGCCGTGGGCTTCGCGGTCATGGATGATGATGGGTACGTCGAGTTCCACAGCCAGTTTGACCATGTCGATGAAGACGGCCTGCTGGACATCCCGGGCCGGTTCAGGCCAGTGATAATCCAGGCCGACTTCGCCGACGGCGACGACTTTCTCTTCCGACTGTATCCATTGGCGCAGCTTGTCGACATCGCCGTCCTGGGCCTTGGCCGCTTCTTCGGGATGGATGCCGACGGCGGCATAAAGACCGTCGTGTTCCCTGGCCATGGCGATGCACTGGGCTGACGTTTCCATATCCGTCGCCGGGCAGATCATGAGGCCTACGCCGGCTGCGGCCGCCCGGTCGAACACGGCCGGATGGTCTTCAGCGTAAGCACCGTCATTGACGTGGCAATGGGTATCGAAGAGCATCAGCGGACCCGGCTTCCCGGTGCCATGCCGTCGACGAAAGCGACCTGCAGGTTATCGTTGCCATCGGAAGCAGCCAGGAGCATGCCTTTCGATTCAACACCGCAGAGCTTGACCGGTTTCAGGTTGGTGACGACGATGACGCAGTGGCCGATGAGGTCTTCCGGTTTATAGTACAGGGAAATACCGCTGACGATCTGGCGCGTTTCCGTACCGAGGTCGACTTGCAGTTTCAACAGTTTCTTGGCTTTAGGTACTTTTTCACAGGCTACGATTTTGCCGACGCGGAGGTCGATCTTGCTGAAATCGTCGATAGTGATTTCCGGCTTCGTCGGTTCCTGGGCAGCCGGGCAGGCCTGAGCGGCTTTCTTTTCTTCTTCCGCTTCGGCGACTTCTTCCTTCAAATCGTAGCGCGGGAAGAGGGCATGGCCTTTGCAGACCTTCGTATCAGCCGGATAACGGCCCCATTCCTGGGCAGCCGGCAGGTTGGCTTCGGCAAAGTCACCTAAGCCGAGCTGTTTCCACATTTCCGCTGCGCTGGCCGGGATGAAGGGGCTGACCAGGGTAGCGATGATGCGCTGGGCTTCGAGGAGATTGTACAAGACCGTCTGCAGGCGCTGGGCTTTGGCATCGTCTTTGGCCAGGACCCACGGCGTCGTTTCGTCGATGTATTTATTGCTGCGGCGGATGAGGGCCCAGACGTCGTTGATGGCATCGTTGATCTTCATGTCGTCCATGTAGGTTTCAAAACGTTTTGCCGTTTCCACAGCGCACGTTGCCAAATCGTCGTCGACCGGTTCTTTGACCGTCGGGCCGGCAGCGACGCCGCCTTCGTATTTTTCGACCATAGCCAGGGTACGCTGCAAGAGGTTGCCCAAGTCGTTGGCCAAATCGGAGTTGATGCGGTTGATGAACGACGGCAGGGAGAAGTTGCCGTCCTGGCCGAGGCGGATTTCCTTCAGGAGGTAGTAACGGAGCGCATCGGCGCCGTAGCGGTCGATGAGGGGGATCGGGTCGACGACGTTACCCAAAGATTTACTCATCTTCGTGCCGTCAACGATGAGCCAGCCATGACCGAAGACTTTCTTCGGCAGCGGCAGGCCGCAGCTCATGAGCATGATTGGCCAGATGATGCTGTGGAAGCGGACGATTTCCTTGCCGACCAGATGCAGGTCAGCGGGCCAGAATTTCTTGAATTTTTCCGGGTCATCGAGATAGCCGGCAGCCGTGACGTAGTTGACCAGGGCGTCGAACCAGACGTAGACGACGTGTTTCGGGTCCCAGGGGACCTTGATGCCCCAGTCGAAGGACGTACGGGAAACGCAGAGGTCTTCCAGGCCGCTCTTGACGAAGGAAATCATTTCGTTGCGCCGCGATTCCGGCTGGATGAAGTCCGGGTTTTCGTCGATGAATTTCAGCCAGCGGTCGGCGTATTTGTTCATCTTCAGGAAGTACGCTTCTTCCGAAACGAGTTCCAGCGGACGGCCGCAGTCCGGGCAGACGTGTTTGCCTTCGGGCAGCTTGTTTTCCGGCCAGAACGTTTCGCACGGCGTACAGTACCAGCCTTTGTATTCACCTTTATAGATATCGCCGTTGTCGTAGGACTTCTGCATCAAAGCCTGGACGACTTTTTCATGGCGTTTTTCTGTCGTGCGGATGAAGTCATCATTGGAAATGTTGAGTTTTTTCCAGAGCTGCTGGAAGAGGGCGACGATTTCGTCGACGTATTCAATCGGTTTGACGCCTTTTGCTTCGGCTGCACGCTGGATTTTCTGGCCGTGTTCATCCGAGCCGGTCAGGAAAAAGACGTCGTCGCCGCGCAGACGGTGGAACCGTGCCAGCGAGTCGGCAATAGTCGTGCAGTACGTGTGCCCGATGTGAAGTTTGGCACTTGGATAGTAAATAGGTGTTGTAATGTAATACTTTCTTTTTTCAGACATGGGATTTTCCTCCTATACCGGCAAATGAGCCGGATGTTATAAACTAAGCGCAGCCTGGTATACACTACGTTTAGGCACGCCGCACCGTCTGGCGACGGTCCGGATGGCCTCTTTCCTATCGACGCCCTGTTCCATCAGTTCCCGGACCAGGGACGCGTAATCGACGTCGCCTGAGGCAGCGGATTCGGCAGCAGGCGCCGCCCCTTCGACGAGGATGACGAATTCACCGCGCGTCCCCTGCTCAGCCAGGTCGGCCCGCAGCTGGCTGAGACTGCCGCGCAGGTACTGTTCATACCGCTTGGTCAGTTCCCGGCAGAGGACGGCCCGGCGGTCGCCCAGGACTTCGAGCATTTCGCCCAGGACCTGCTGGATGCGGTGAGGCGCTTCGTAAAAGATGAGCGTCCCTTCATAGGCTTTCACCGATTCCAGGACGGGCAGGCGGTGTTTCTGGGTCTTCGGCAGGAAGCCGACAAAGGTAAAGCGCGTCGTATCCATACCGGAGGCAATGAGCCCGGTCAGGCCGGCATTGGCGCCGGGCAGGGGTACGATGGGGATATCGGCTTCCAGGGCCAGGCGGACCATATCGCTGCCCGGGTCGCAGATGGCCGGCATGCCGGCATCGCTGACCAGGGCGATCATCAGGCCGTCTTTCAATTTTTCAATGAGCTGCGGCCCTTTTTCAGCTTTATTGTGTTCATGATAGCTGGTCAACGGCGTATCGATATCATACGCCAGGAGCAGCTGTTTCGTATGACGCGTATCTTCTGCCGCGATGAGGTCGGCTTCGCGGAGACAGCGGACCGTGCGGTACGTAATGTCTTCGAGATTGCCGATAGGCGTCGGGCAAAGATACAGCGTCCCTTTCTGAAAGATTTCCGGCATCATGTTCCTCCCTAGTTATCGTTTCCCGTATAATCGCAGGACGGCATCGCTGTAGCTGCCGTCGGGGTTGTGGACGATGAGCGGCGGCAGGACGTCCATGCCCTTGCTGCCGCCGCGGATGCCCTCGACGAGGAAGAGCTTGGCCTTCTTGTCAGGCCGGCCGTGGACCATCTGCAATACTTTCGGTTCGATATCTCGGGCGCGCATGGCCTCTAAAATATCGGCCAGTCGTTCCGTAATATGAACCATGCGGAAGCGGCCGTGATATTTCAAGGCGTATTTTACAGCATCGAGGACGTCGCCAAGGGTCGCCGTCTCTTCATGGCAGGCCCGGCGGATGCCGTCGACGTCGCTATAGGCACCGCGGCTCTTTTCCCGGTACGGCGGGTTGGCGTAGACTGCGGCAAAAGCGCCGCTCGCCGCCCACTCCCGGATGCGGCGGTAGTCGCCTTCGACGATGGTAATGCGGTCGTCCCGGCCATTGAGGGCGACGTTACGGCGGGCAATGTCGGCCATGACGGGATTGAATTCCACTGCCGTCAGCGCCTTGGCACCGCGGGCCGTCAGGATGAGAGGGATAGCCGCCGTCCCCGTCCCCAGGTCCAAAGCCGGTCCGTGAGGCACGGCACCGAAGTGGGCCAGAAGGACCGTATCCAGAGAAAAGCAGAACTGGTCATCGCGCTGAATGACTTTCATGCCGTCCAGGACCAGGTCGTCCAGCCGTTCGTGCGGGCCTAACTCAATGTTCATGTTCCGTTTCCCCTATGTCCGACCAGGGCACGTTGATGTTGTGTCCCGATTCGAGCTGGACTTTGACCGTATGGTCCTTCATGTGGACGCGCAGGACCGTGCCGACGCCTTCGTCGGTCATGACCCGTTTGCCCACAGCCGGCGGCTTCTGCTGTTCACAGCTCTTCTGCTGGCAGTTGCAGCACTTCAGCTCGCCCGACGTATAGAGCTGGTTTTCATAGCGCAGGCAGCACATGAGGCGGCCGCAGATCCCGGAAATCTTGGTCGGATTGAGGGACATGCCCTGGCCCTTGGCCATGCGGATGGAAACGGGCTTGAAATCGCCCAGGAACGTAGAGCAGCACAGGGGCCGGCCGCAGCAGCCGATGCCGCCGATCATCTTGGCTTCGTCGCGCAGGCCGATCTGGCGCAGTTCGATGCGCGTGCGGAAGACCGACGCCAGGTCGCGGACGAGTTCGCGGAAGTCGATGCGGCCGTCAGCCGTAAAGAAGAAGATAATCTTGCCCATGTCGAAGGTATAGTCGACGTCGATGAGTTTCATGGGCAGTTTGTGCTTGGCGATCTTCGCCAGGCAGATGCCGAAAGCTTTCTTTTCCCGTTCCTTGTTCTTTTCCACCTGGCGAATGTCCTTGGCCGTCGCCTTGCGAATGATCGGCTTCAGCGGCTGGACGACTTCCGACGAATCGGCACTGCGCGGCGCAATGACGACATGGCCGAATTCCATGCCCCGCGCCGTTTCGACGATGACGCCGTCATCCAGCTTGAGTTCGATAGTGGCGGGATCGAAATAATATATCTTTCCGGCAGGTTTAAAGCGTACACCTACAACGATCATTGAATTCCTCCTCTAAGCCGTATGGCCTGGAGGCATACATAGTCCCAGACCAGGCGGACGTTGACGTGACGCGAGACGGCTTCCAGCCCTTCATCGAGCACCCGGGAAAGGCCAAAGACGGCGTCATCCGTCCAATACGGCAGTAATTCTGTCATTTCATGGATATATCCTTTTAAACGTATATAGTCCCGGCCGGCACCGCTGCGCAGGACGGCCATGTCGCGGAGAAAAAGGCTGATCCAGCCGAGTATCTCCGTCGTTTCCCTATCCGTCAGCGCCGCGGACAGGGCCAGCCATTTGGCATAGGGACAGGCATGTTTCGCCGTAGTCGTCAAAAAATCCAGGGCGAAATGGGCCTTATCCGTCCCCTGGCCGTCGAGATAGGACAATACAGTCCGGACGATGCCGCCACCCCAGAGGATGGCTTCGTCCCAATTCCCGCCGTCGCCCCGCAGGCGCCGCAGTCCCTGGCGCATTTCGTCGTCGCCGACGGGGTCGAAGGTAAAGCGGGCACAGCGGGAAATGATGGTCGGCAGCAGCAAATCGGGCTGGTCCGTAATCAAGATGAAGCAGACGCCCGACGGCGGTTCTTCTAAAATCTTCAGCATGCGGTTGGCAAATTCTGTATTCATCGTCTCCACATGGTCGATGATACAGACCCGGCGGCGGCCGGTTTCGCCCTGCAGGGCCAGTTCGCCCTGGAGCTGGCGGAACTGGTCCACTTTCAGCATGGCCCCCATCGGCGCCAGATAGAAGGCATCGTCTTTATCGCCGGCTACGGCTTCGCCTTCGCGGCTGGCCAGGTCGGGAAAGACACGGCGTCCGACCAGGGCCGAGGCGACGGCGATGGCCATCAGGGTCTTGCCGATACCAGCCGGGCCGGCAAAAATCATGGCATGAGGGATGCGGTCTTCGTCGATGAGGCGGGCGAACTGTTCTTTCAGGCGGCTGTGGCCGATAATCGGATCAAACAGTGTCCTGTCCATCATGTCGCCCCCTTACGCCAATAAAATACCTTAACAATTAATTATAGAAAAAATCCCCTACAAAGTAAATAGGCAGCCATATAAGTCTTGATGGATGGCTTCAGGCGTGCGCATGGCCCCGCCTTCCGTGCAGGCAATGCGCTGCCAGTGATAGCGTTGGGCCAGCTCATCATAAGCGGCGTGGCATTTGGCCAGGAAGCCTTCATTCTTTTCGTGGATATCGCCGGTCTGGCCGCCGGTCTTGCCCGTCCGGTCCGCCATGAGCCGCTCCGTGACAGCCAGGGGGACGTCGAGGAGGAAGACCTTGTCCGGTGCCGGCAGGCCCATCTTGCGGAATTCAAAGTCCTCGAGCCAGGCCAGATAAGCCCGGCGCTGGGCCGGGTCGTCGATCTTGATCATCTGATAGAGCATGTTGCTCGTCGTATAGCGGTCGGCAATGACGATGCCGCCCTGTTCGTAGAAGGCTTTCCACTTCATCTGATACGACGCGAAGCGGTCGACGGCGAAGAAGGCCGACGCCGCATAGGGATTGACGGCATCAGCATCGCTGCCGAAGTCGCCGCGCAGGTACATCTTGACCAGGGCGCTGGAGTCGCTGTCATAGTCGGGGTAGCTGACGGACTTCACGTCATAGCCGTCGCGCTGCAAGTGTTCCGTCAGCAGGCGGGTCTGCGTCGCTTTGCCGCTGCCGTCACCACCTTCGATGATGAATAATTTACCTTTCATGGAAATCCTCCTTCAAGACGCGTATCGTCGCCAAGGTCCCGTCAGCCGGGCCGTTGGGCTTATAGCCGCCAGCCATCTTGCGGCGGATATAGTCCTGGCAGGCTGCCGTAATTTCTTCGCCTAAGGTCAGGACCGGGATGCCTGGCGGGTAAAAGGTCACATTTTCCGCAGCAATGCGGCCGCGTGCCTCATGGAAATGCACGACTTCTACGGGGCAGTTCCAGGCCTGACGCGGCGCCATGACGACGCGGGGCACGGGCAGGGCCTGTTCGGCCACCGGGCCGGCCTGGCAGAGGCTGCGCCCTTCGGCGATAGCCCGGCAGGCATCGACCAAAGCCTGCGCCGTTTCTTCCGTATCGCCCAAGGTGATCAGGGCCAGGACGTGATTGCCGGCGACGAGCTCGACTTCGATGCCCTGCTGGCGCAGGAGCCGTTCGGCTGTCACGCCGTCGAGACCGACGCCGGAAAAGTCGATGGTAATCTTCGTTTCATCGAAGCCGCTGACGACCTGTCCGTCGATGATGTCACGGCCAAAGACGGTCAAGCCGGGAATGGCGTTGATAGCGTCCCGCACGAATCGGGCCAGTCCCAGGGCCCGGCCGATGAGTTCCGGCCCTTCCAGGGCCAGCTGCTGGCGGGCGCTGTCCAGGGATGCCAGGAACCAGTAATGAGGACTCGTCGACTGGACGACGGCCATGGAGGCGGCGACGCAGTCCGACAGGGGAAAGCCCTGGCGGCAGTGCAGCATCGATGTCTGGGTCAGGGAGCCGGCCATCTTATGGGTACTCTGGGCCACGCAGTCGGCACCGCAGGCCAGGGCTTCGGCAGGCAGGTCCCGATGGAAGCCCAGATGGGCCCCATGGGCTTCATCGACGAGGACATAGAGGCCTTTTTCATGGGCATAGGCCGTGAGGGCCTTCAAGTTACCGGCGATGCCGTCGTAAGTCGGATAGGTGAAGACGACGGCCTTGGCCCGAGGATGGGCGGCGACAGCCCGCTTCAGACTGTCCAGGTCCGGTCCCAATGATACCTGACGGGCCGCATCGAAGCGGCTTTCCATATAGACCGGAACGGCGCCGCTCAGGACCAGGCCGTTGATGACGCTTTTGTGGGCTTCGCGGGGGATGATGAGCTCATCGCCATCGCCGCAGACAGCCAGGATCATGGCTTCGATGCAGGCCGTCGTGCCGTTGATGGAAAAGAAAGTCCGCCCGGCGCCATAGAGGTCGGCGGCCAGTTCCATGGCTCCCTTCAGCGCCCCTTCAGGCTGGAACAAGTCATCCAAAGCATACATGACGCCCAGGTCCCGCCGCAGGGCGTCGCCAAAGAGATTGGCCTGGTAGGCAGAAATGCCCTGTCCCAGTTTATGACCCGGTGTATGGTAGGCCTTCATGTGCTGCTGGCAATACCCTTCCAGTGCTTCGACGAAAGGCGCCTTTTGCTGCTTTTCTCTATCCATGGGCCACCTCATATAGCCGAAAGGAAGCCGCGCAGCAAGGCGTGGCTCTTTTCATAAGAGAACTGTTTCATCTGCTTCAGCGAGCGCTGCAGAGAGCCGTGCAGGCGGTACGACGGCAGTCCGGCCGGCGTGACCCAGCGGTAGGCCAGATGTTCTTCTGATAATGTAACGTTATCGGACGTGGTCATGGCCGTAAAGATGACACCATTCAGGAATTGGCCGTCTTTCTTCTGGTAACTCCAGATACCTGCCGGAGCCTCTAAGGTGATGGAAAGGCCCGTTTCTTCGCTGACTTCCCGGCGCAGGCCGGCTTCAAAATCTTCTGTAAAGCGCAGGCCGCCGCCAGGGAATTCCCAATGATGCAGCCCTTCGGCATCGTTCTTCTGCAACAGCAGCAGCTTCCCTTCATGAAAAATCATCGCTTTGACACTCAACCCCATCAATACATTTGCTTCTTGCGCCATAACCCCAATCTCCCATCTATACAAATTCATTGCAATAAATATAGTGAACGTACTCCCGCCTATAGAGGCGGGAGCTTCCTGCTTCAACGAGAACAGCGCTACTGACTCCAAAGAGTTGCGGCGGCTTACACTCTCTCCACAGGCGTAGATTCCCGTGCGCCCCACGGTATTTTATGGATTACGTCAGGCAGATATCCGCCTGGCTTCTTCTCGGATATTTATGGCTGCGTTTTTATCTCGGTTATGATGACTGCCACATTTAGGGCA
>NZ_JBBMEU010000046.1:0-16871 GCF_040096415.1 Megasphaera intestinihominis | reverse complement strand
GCCTCATAGGAGAGGGGGCCCGAAGGGCCGGAGAGGTTAACCTCTCAGTCAGCTGCGCTGACAGCTCTCCTAGCAGGAGAGCCGGGCCGCTAACCACTAGCCACTAACTGCTAACAACTTAAAAGACTTGTCGTCATGCGACAAGTCCTTTAGCATGATGCAACGACATGGGACCCATGTTAAATTGGTTCGATTATTTCTCAAAAACATAGAAAACTCCTTGCATGATGCGCCTTTTTGTAGTAAACTAAGTAAGTACGCGACAACAGGGTAATACCCTCTGCGGCGCGCTAAACTATGATATAAGATGTTGCCCGCCTTGCGGGGAAACTCTTATGGAGCAGTCTATTCAAGGAAATAGACGTTAGGAGGAATTAAGTAATGGCAAAACAGGAAAGAATTCGTATTCGCCTCAAAGCTTACGATCACAAAACGCTTGATCAGAGCGCGGCGAAAATCGTCGACACGGCGAAACGTACCGGTGCTATGGTATCCGGACCGATTCCGCTTCCGACAGAAAAGAACATCTTCACGATTCTTCGTTCTCCCCATGTCAACAAAGACTCTCGTGAACAGTTCGAACTCCGTACGCACAAACGCTTGATCGACATTCTCGAAGCATCCAACAAGACCGTTGATGCCTTGACAAGACTCGATCTGCCGGCAGGCGTAGACATCGAAATCAAATTATAGGAGGAGGTGCGATTATGTCTAAAGCTATTTTGGGTAAAAAATTAGGTATGACTCAGGTCTTTACTGAAGAAGGCGCAGTCGTCCCTGTAACCGTCGTCGAAGCTTCCCCGAACGTAGTTGTACGTGTCAAGACCGTTGATACGGACGGATACAACTCCATTCAGCTCGGCTATGGTGAAATCAAAGAAAAACATCTGACAAAACCCGTTAAGGGTCAATTCGACAAAGCAGGCGTTGCTCCTGTTAAGTATCTTCGCGAATTCCGTTTGACAGATACGCCGGAATATACGGTAGGCCAAACTCTGGCAGCTGATATTTTCGCAAGCGGCGATCTCGTCGACGTAATTGGCACCAGCAAGGGCAAAGGTTTTGCAGGTACCATCAAACGTCACGGTTTCCACCGCGGACCGATGGGTCACGGCTCCAAATCTCATCGTGAACCCGGTTCTCTCGGACCTATGACCAGTGGTGGCGGCGGTAAAGTCGTCAAAGGTAAAAAACTTCCTGGACAAATGGGTGGCAATCAGGCAACTGTTCTTCATCTCTCCATCGTCAAAGTCGACATGGACAAGAATCTGATCCTGGTTAAAGGTGGTATCCCGGGCGCCAAAGGCAGCCTCGTCATGATTCGCGATACTGTAAAACCCCGCTAATAGTTGTCTACAGGAAGGAGGATAAAATATAATGCCAAAAGTAAGCACGTATAATATTACCGGCGCACAGACCGGTGAAATCGAATTGAACGATAGCGTATTTGGCGTTGAAGTGAACGAAGCCGTTATGCGTCAGGCCGTTCTCCGTCAGCTCGCCAACCAGCGCTTGGGCACACATTCCACCAAAACTCGCGGTGTCGTTCGCGGTGGTGGCAGAAAGCCTTGGAAACAAAAAGGAACCGGCCGGGCCCGTGTAGGCAGCAACCGCAGCCCGTTGTGGGTTGGTGGCGGCACCATCTGGGGTCCCCATCCGCGCTCTTACGCACAGAAAATGCCGCGTAAAGCTCGTCGCCTCGCCGTTAAATCCGCTTTGAGCAATAAAGTCAATACTAACGAATTGTTCGTCCTCGACGAAATCAATCTCGCAGCTCCGAAGACGAAAGAAGTCGTCGCACTCATCAACAACTTCAAATTCGCTGGTGAAAAAGTCCTTTTCATCACCGACAACGATGAAGTCGTAGAACGCTGCGCACGCAACATCAAAGGCGTTAAAGCCATTTCCACTACGGGCGTCAACATCTTTGACCTGCTCCACTACACGAAATTGTTCGTTACGAAGAGCGCTGTAGCTAAGATTGAGGAGGTGCTCGCATAATGAACATGCATGATCTCTTGCTGAAACCGGTCATCACTGAAAAAACGACCATGATGATGTCTGATGGCAAATACACATTCAAAGTACCGCTCCGTGCTAATAAAGTTGAAATCCGTAAAGCTGTTGAAGCCGTCTTCGGCGTCAAAGTTAAAAGCGTAGCAACACTTCGCACGATGGGCAAATTCAAGCGCATGGGTAAATACATCGGCAAGCGCCCGGATTACAAGAAAGCCATCGTAACCCTTCAGGAAGGCGAAACCATCGAATTCTTCGAAGGAGCTTAAGGAATTAACGAATAAGGAGGAGGCACTACAATGGCCATTAAATCATTTAAACCGTACTCCGCTAGCCGCCGTTTCATGACTGTTTCGACATTCGAAGAAATCACGGCGTCTAAACCGGAAAAATCCTTATTGGCTAAAGTAACCAATAAGGGCGGTCGTAATAACAGCGGCCGTATGACTGTCCGCCATCAGGGCGGTGGTCACAAACGCCGTTATCGTTTGATTGACTTCAAACGTATTAAAGATAACATCCCGGCAAAAGTTGCGACGATCGAATACGATCCGAACCGCTCTGCCAACATCGCTCTTCTGTTCTACGCAGATGGCGAAAAGAAATATATCATCGCTCCGAACGGCCTTAAAGTTGGCGACGTCGTCTACAGCGGCCCGGAATCGGATATCAAAGTCGGCAACGCATTGCCGCTCCAGAATATCCCCCTCGGTACACTCGTACACAACGTTGAACTGAAAATCGGCAAAGGCGGCCAGATGGTCCGTTCTGCTGGTGAATCGGCTCAGCTCATGGCTAAAGAAGGCAACTATGCACTGCTCCGCCTTCCGTCCGGCGAACTTCGTCAGGTACACGTACGCTGCCGCGCTACGATCGGCGTAGTCAGCAATACGGATTATGAAAACATTACCATCGGTAAAGCCGGCCGTTCCCGTTGGAAGGGCATCCGTCCGGGCAACCGCGGTGTTGTCATGAACCCGTGCGATCATCCGCATGGCGGCGGCGAAGGTAAAGCTCCTGTTGGTCGTAAACGTCCGGTTACTCCTTGGGGTAAACCTGCTTATGGCGTTAAGACTCGCGACGCTAAGAAAGCTTCCAATAAATTCATTGTGAAGAGACGTAAATAAGTGTTGAGGAAAGGAGATAACTAAGTGTCCAGATCCATTAAAAAGGGCCCATTCGTAGCACACCATCTCTTGAAGAAAATCGACGCTATGAACGAAGCCAACGAAAAGAAAGTAATCAAAACCTGGTCCCGTGCCTCGATGATCCTGCCGAGCTTCGTCGGCCACACCATCGCTGTTCACGACGGCCGTAAACATGTACCTGTCTATATCACGGAAGATATGGTAGGTCATAAATTAGGCGAATTCGCACCGACTCGTACGTTCAAGGGTCATGCTAAAGCCGAAAAAGTAACTAAATAAGGGGGTAACATAAATGGCAGTAAAAGCTGTTACGAAACACATTCGCATTGCTCCCCGTAAAATTCGGATTGTTGCTGACTTGGTTCGGGGCAAAAACGTCGGCGAAGCTTTCGCTATCTTGAAATTCACTCCGAAAGTGGGTTCCCGTGTAGTTGAAAAAACTTTGCGCAGTGCCGTTGCTAATGCGGAACATAACAATGATATGGACGTTGCAAAATTGTTCATTTCTGAAATCTTTGTTGACCAGGATTCCACGATGAAACGTATTCATCCGCGCAGCCGTGGACAGGCCTTCAAAATTCTCAAACATTCCAGTCATTTGACGGTTGTTGTTGACGAAAAAGCATAAGGAGGGAAATGGAGTGGGTCAGAAAGTTAATGCCCATGGATTCCGCGTCGGCGTTTCCAAACCTTGGGACGCAAAATGGTATGCAGAAAAAGATTACGCTGCACTTTTGAATGAAGACGTCAAGATCCGTGAATTCTTAAAGAAACAGTTATACATCGCAGGTGTTTCTCGTATTGAAATCGAACGCTCTGCAAAACGTATCAAATTGATTATCCATACCGCAAAACCGGGCATGGTCATCGGCCGTGGCGGCGCAGGTATCGAAGATATTAAAAAAGCGTTGAAAGCCTTCACCACTAAGACTGTCGACGTAAACATCGCAGAAATCAAACAGGCCGAAATGGATGCAACCCTGGTTGCTGAAAACGTTGCCGGCCAGCTCGAACGCCGTATCGGCTTCCGCCGCGCTATGAAACAGTGCGTTGGCCGTACCATGCGTATGGGCGCTAAAGGTATCAAAATCATGTGCTCCGGCCGTCTTGGCGGTGCTGAAATCGCTCGCAGCGAAAGCCTTCGCGACGGTTCCATCCCCTTGCACACGCTCCGCGCTAACATCGACTATGGCTTCGCTGAAGCTCATACGACATATGGCTGCATCGGCGTAAAATGCTGGATTTACAAAGGTGAAATCCTCCCGGAAGCTAAGAAAGCTCCGAAGAAACGCGAAGGGAGTGAAGCATAATGTTAATTCCAAAACGTGTTAAATATCGTAAACAGTTCCGTGGCCGCATGAAAGGCCAGGCACATCGTGGTAATAAAGTTGCTCATGGCGATTTCGGTCTCGTCGCTCTCGAACCGTCGTGGATTACGAACCGCCAGATCGAAGCAGCCCGTATCGCTATGACCCGTTATATCAAACGTGGTGGTAAAGTCTGGATCAAAATCTTCCCGGACAAACCGATCACGGCAAAACCGGCTGGTACTCGTATGGGTTCCGGTAAAGGCGCTCCTGAATACTGGGTTGCCGTTGCAAAACCGGGCCGCGTACTCTTTGAAATGGGCGGTGTAAGCGAAGAAATTGCTCGTGAAGCAATGCGTCTTGCCGGCCATAAGCTGCCGATTAAAACGAAGTTTGTTGTTAAAGGTCAGGAATTAGGTGGTGAATAAAATGAAGGTTAAAGAAATCCGTGCGCTGAGCGCTGCCGAAATGGATGAAAAAGTGGTTAGCCTGAAAGAAGAATTGTTTAACCTCCGTTTTCAACATGCGACCGGCCAATTAGAAAATCCAATGCGTATCCGCGAAGTCAAAAAGACGATCGCTCGCATCAAAACGGTACAGCGTGAAGCAGAACTGAAAGCGCAGGCGTAAGAAACGTCCATAATTGGAATCTAAAAGGAGGTCACAAGCACAGATGGAAAGAAATGAACGGAAAATCCGCGTAGGTAAAGTTGTCAGCGATAAAATGGACAAAACCGTTGTCGTTGCTGTAGAATATAAAACACAGCACAAGCTGTACAAAAAGCCGATTATCTCGACTGTAAAATTCAAAGCCCACGATGAAAACAACGAATGCCATGTTGGCGACGTAGTCCGCATTGAAGAAACTCGTCCGCTGTCCAAACAGAAACACTGGAGAGTAGTGACAATCGTAGAAAAAGCTAAATAAGCTTCATTAATTAGGAGGTTAAGCCATGATTCAGCAAGAAACTGTGTTGAATGTTGCCGATAACACTGGCGCCAAGAAAATCTTGTGCATCCAGGTCATGGGTGGCTCGTATCGTAAATATGGCAACATTGGTGATATCATTACCGCATCTGTTAAAGATGCATCACCCGGTGGCGTTGTCAAGAAAGGCGACGTAGTCAAAGCTGTTATCGTTCGTTCTAAAAAAGGTTTGCGCCGTGCAGACGGTTCCTATATCCGTTTCGACGAAAACGCAGCTGTCGTAATCAATAATGATAAAAGCCCGAAAGGTACTCGTATTTTTGGGCCCGTTGCCAGAGAATTGCGTGAAAAAGATTTCATGAAGATCATCTCCCTGGCTCCGGAAGTATTATAAGGAGGAGGTGTTCTCAATGGGTAAAATGCACGTTAAAACAGGCGATACGGTCATCGTCATCGCTGGTAAAGAAAAAGGCAAAAAAGGCAAGGTCATCGCAACGTATTCGAAAAAAGACCGTGTCGTAGTTGAAGGCCTTAACCTGGTTAAGCGCCACACGAAACCGAGTCAGAACAATCCTCAAGGCGGCATTATCACCAAGGAAGCAGCAATCCATGTTTCCAACGTAATGCTCGTAGATCCTGAAAGCGACAAACCGACTCGTGTCAAAATGGTCCAGCAGGCCGATGGCACCAAAGTCCGTACAGCCGTAAAGAGCGGTAAAGCTATCTAATAAGAAGGGAGGCCCTTGAGAGTGTCCAGATTAAAAGACAAATACCTTTCCGAAGTCGTAAAAGGCTTGCAGGAAAAATACAATTATAAAAACGTAATGCAGATTCCGAAGGTTACCAAAGTTGTTATCAACATGGCCGTTGGCGAAGCTGTTACCAACTCCAAAGCCTTGGACGCTGCTGTCAATGATATGACCATCATTTCCGGTCAGAAACCGATCATCACGAAAGCCAAGAAATCCATCGCAGCTTTCAAAATCCGTGAAGGCATGAACCTCGGCTGCAAAGTTACCCTGCGCGGCGAACGGATGTATGAATTCCTCGATAAACTGATGAACTTGACACTGCCCCGCGTCCGTGACTTCCACGGCGTCAGTGCCACCGGTTTCGACGGCCGCGGCAACTATACCCTCGGCCTGAAAGAACAGCTTATCTTCCCGGAAATCGAATACGATAAGGTTGATAAAGCTCGCGGCATGGACATCACCATCGTTACCACAGCTACGACCGACGAAGAAGGCCGTGACATGCTGAAAATGATGGGCATGCCTTTTGAAAAGTAATAGAGGAGGATAACATACATGGCAAAGAAATCGATGCTCGAACGTGAAAAGAAACGTGAAAAAATGGTTGCCAAATACGCTAAGCTCCGCGCTGAACTCAAAGCAAAAGGCGACTATGAAGCACTTTCTCAGCTGTCGGCCAACGCATCTCCGGTTCGTCTGCACAACCGTTGCAAAGTAACCGGCCGTCCTCACGGTTATATGCGTAAATTCGGCATCTGCCGCATCACATTCCGTGAACTGGCTTACAAAGGTCAGATCCCTGGCGTTAAAAAAGCCAGCTGGTAACACGTATTCCATGGAGGGAGGTTTTTAGATTATGGCAATGACCGATCCGATTGCGGATATGCTCACAAGAATCCGTAATGCTAACTCGGCATATCACGAAAAAGTAGAAATCCCTGCTTCGAAGATGAAAGCTGCAGTGCTCGACATCCTCAAAGAAGAAGGTTTCGTCAAAAACTACGAATCTGTAAACGAAGGCAAAACGCTGAAAGTTACGTTGAAATATGGTTCTAATAAAGAAAAAGTAATTACCGGCATCAAGAGAATTTCCAAACCGGGCCTGCGCGTATACGCTGGCAAGGAAGAACTCCCGCGCGTTCTCGGTGGTTTGGGGATCGCTGTAATTTCTACGTCCCAGGGCGTTATGAGCGACAAAAAAGCTCGTAAACTCGGCTTGGGTGGCGAAGTTATCGCTTACGTCTGGTAAATCGTTTTGGAGGTGTCAATATGTCCCGAGTAGGTAGAATGCCTATTGATATCCCGGCAGGCGTAAATGTAAACCTCGATGGCCACGTAATTACCGTTAAAGGCCCGAAAGGCGAACTCACACGTACGCTCCACCAGGATATGAAAATCACAGTGGCTGATAACGTCATCACTGTAGAACGTCTGTCTGACGATAAAAATCATCGTGCATTACACGGCCTCACCCGTGCCCTTATTGCCAACATGGTAAAAGGCGTTTCGGAAGGCTTCAAGAAAGAATTGGAAATCGTCGGTGTTGGTTACAGAGCACAGATGAAAGGTAAGAAACTTGCCTTGACTCTTGGCTTCTCCCATCCCCTCGAACTCGACGCTCCGGCCGGCATCACCATCGAATGCCCGAGCGCTACGCAGATCACCATTTCCGGTGCTGATAACGAAGTCGTCGGCGAATTCGCTGCTAAAGTCCGCGGCTACCGCCTGCCTGAACCGTACAAGGGCAAAGGTATCCGCTATGTAGGCGAACATGTCCGTCGTAAAGCTGGTAAAGCTGGTACGAAAAAATAAGTAACATTTAATTAGAAAGGAGTGAATTCCTTGAAGAAGAGTAAAAACACAATCCGTTTGAAACGGCATTGGCGTTTACGCAAGAACATCAACGGCACGGCAGAACGTCCGCGTCTCAACGTTTTCCGCAGCCTTAACAATATCTACGCTCAGGTCATCGACGACCAGAACGGCGTAACTTTGGTTTCCGCAAGCTCTTTGGACAAAGAAATCAAAGGGCAGAACGTCAGCGGCGGCAACGCCGAAGGCGCAAAATTAGTCGGTGCTTTAGTTGCAAAACGGGCTATCGAAAAAGGTATCACGACGGTTGTCTTCGACCGTGGCGGTTACATTTATCACGGCCGTGTTGCAGCTCTCGCAGAAGCAGCTCGTGAAGCTGGCTTGAAATTCTAATCAAGGAGGAAATAACACATGGCAAAAGTTGACCATGCAGGTCTCGAATTACAGGAAAATGTAGTATTCATCAACCGCGTTGCTAAGGTAGTTAAAGGCGGCCGCCGTTTTTCCTTCAGTGCCCTCGTTGTTGTCGGTGACGGCAATGGCAATGTCGGCGCAGGTTTAGGTAAAGCTGGCGAAGTTCCTGAAGCAATCCGCAAAGGCGTTGAAGACGCTAAGAAACATATGATTTCCGTTCCTCTCAAGAACGGTTCCATTCCCCACACGATCACGGGTATCTTCGGTGCAGGCAAAGTATTCCTGAAACCGGCTGCTGAAGGTACTGGCGTCATCGCTGGCGGCCCGGTCCGTGCCGTATTGGAACTGGCAGGCGTCCGCAACATCCTCACCAAATCGATCGGTTCTTCCAACCCGAACAACATGGTTCAGGCAACCCTCGAAGGCTTGGGCCGCTTGAAGGATGTCAACAAAGTTGCTGAACTCCGTGGCAAAACTGTAGAAGAAATTTACGGTTAATAAGGAGGATATAACAAGATGGCTCAGGTTAAAGTTACACTCGTAAAGAGTTTGGCAGGCCGTCCTGGCGACCAGCGCGCAACCATCGTTGCCCTCGGTCTCCACAAGACGAACTCCAGCGTAGTAAAAGAAGTCACCCCGCAGATTAAAGGGATGCTTCATAAAGTAGAACACTTAGTAAAAGTAGAAGAAATTTAATATAGAAGGAGGTGCGCTGAATTGAAACTTCATGAAATGAGTATTGTTCCTGGTTCCAAGAAAAAACGCAACCGCGTCGGCCGCGGCATCGGCTCCGGCAATGGCAAAACGGCTGGCAAAGGTATGAAAGGTCAGCTCTCCCGTAGCGGTGGCGGCAAGCGCCCGGGCTTCGAAGGCGGCCAGATGCCGTTGTATCGTTTGCTCCCGAAACGCGGCTTCAAAAACATTTGGGCTAAAGAATATGCAGAAGTTAACGTTTCTGTACTCAACTGCTTTGAAGACGGCACGACTGTCGATCCCGTCGCTCTCGTAGAAGCTGGCATCCTCAAGAATGTCCGCGACGGCGTCCGTATCCTCGGCAACGGTGAACTCGAAAAGAAACTCACTGTCGTAGCCAACGGCTTCACGAAATCCGCTAAAGCTAAAATCGAAGCTGCAGGCGGTAAGGTTGTAGTACCGGGAGAAGAACCGGTAGCAGAACAGTAGGGGTGAGTTGCGGTGTTAGAAAACATCCAAAACGTACTGAACGTCCCGGAATTCCGGAAACGGGCAGTCTTCACTCTCATCATGTTCATCGTTTTCAGACTCGGCGTCCATATCCCCGTACCGGGTGTGGATTCGTCGGTCATTGAGAATCTCTTCAGCAGCGGCAACTTGTTCGGACTCCTGGACTTGTTCGCCGGCGGGGCACTGAGCAAGTTCTCCGTCCTGGCCATGAGCATCACGCCGTACATCAACGCGTCGATCATCATGCAGCTGCTGACAGCCGTCGTTCCGACTTTTGAACAATGGGCAAAGGACAATCAGGAAGGCCGCGATAAGATCCAGAAGGTCACGCGGTACGGCACGGTTGTCCTGGCACTGATCCAGGCTTTCGCCATGAGCTATGCGCTGAAAGTCAACAATGCCCTCATCGTCGACAGCTGGGCCATGGTCGTCATGGTCTCCCTGGTCCTCACGGCAGGCACATGTTTCCTCATGTGGCTCGGTGACCAGATTACAGCTGGCGGCATCGGCAACGGCATTTCTCTCATCATCTTCGCCGGTATCGTAGCGCGCTTCCCGCAAGGCTGCATGACGATTTACAAGTACATCCAGGCTGGTTCGATCAACATCTTCCAGACCTTGCTTTTTGCTGTCATCGCCTTGTTCATGATCGTCGTGGTCATTGAAGTCACACAGGGTCAGCGCCGCGTCACGGTACAGTATGCGAAACGTATCGTCGGCCGTAAGATGTATGGCGGTCACTCGACACATATTCCGCTGAAAGTCAATCAGGCTGGCGTCATCCCCATCATCTTCGCTTCGTCTGTACTGATGTTCCCGATTACCATCGCACAGTTCGTACAGAATGAAACAGTCCAGTGGATTGCAAGCTTCTTTGCATGGGGCACGGTGACCAACACGGTCATGTACGCTCTCCTGATCATGTTCTTCACCTATTTCTACACGGCTATTTCGCTGAACATCCCGCAGCTCACGGAAAATATGCAGAAGTATGGCGGCTTCATCCCTGGCATCCGCCCGGGCCAGCCGACAGCCATGTATATCGATCGCATCATGACGAGAATCACCCTCGCCGGTGCCTTCTTCCTGGCCTTCATCGCCATCCTGCCGAACTTCATCGGCTGGATCACGGGGATCGAAGGGGTTTACTTCGGCGGTACGGCCATCCTCATCGTCGTCGGTGTTGCCATCGACACGATGAAACAGGCAGAATCCTTAGTTTTGAATAGACAATATCAAGGATTTATGAAATAATAAGGGGGTAGTTTGAGTGTATATTCTTTTAATGGGCCCTCCGGGTGCTGGTAAAGGTACCCAGGCTGAACGATTGATTGAAAAATATGGTATTCCCCAGATTTCGACAGGCGACATGTTCCGGGCAGCTGTAAAAGAACAGACCCCGCTCGGCCTCGAAGCCAAGAAGTACATGGACAACGGCCAGCTCGTACCGGACGCTGTTACCGTAGGCATCGTCAAAGAACGCCTCGCCAAGGATGACTGCAAAAAAGGCTTCATCCTCGACGGCTTCCCGCGCACGACCAGCCAGGCTGTATCCCTTGATGCCATCCTCCGCGATTTGGGCATCAAACTCGATGGCGTCATCAACATTGCCGTCCCCGATGAAGAACTCATCAAACGGACGACGGGCCGTCAGATCTGCCGCTCCTGCGGTGCGACATACCATGTCACATTCAAACCGTCCAAGGTGAAGAACGTCTGCGATAAATGCGGCGGCGAATTGTATCAGCGCGATGACGATAAAGTAGAAACCGTCAAGAAACGCTTGAGCGTCTACGCTGCACAGACGAAACCGCTCATCGACTACTATAAGAATTCCAATCTCTACATCGAAATCGATGGCAAACAGAGCATGGAAGATGTCTACAAAGACATCGTTGCTAGTCTTGAAAAGAGTAAATAAGCATGATTATTTTAAAATCCAAACGGGAAATTGAGTATATTCGCGAAGCTGGCCGCATTACGGCCAACGCCCTTCAGCTCATGAAGAAACTGGCAAAACCTGGCATCACGACAGGCGAACTCGACCAGCGCTGTGAAGAATACATCCGCAGCTGCGGCGCTTTTCCGAGTTGCAAAGGCTATTACGGGTTCCCGGCAACCATTTGCGCCAGCGTAAATGAAGAAGTTGTCCACGGTATCCCGGGGCACCGCAAGCTCAAAGATGGCGATATAATCAGCATTGATTTAGTAGTGAACAAGAATGGCTACCATGGCGATTCGACGGTAACGATTCCCGTCGGCCACGTTCATCCGGCGACCCTCAAGCTCTTGAAGGTCACCGAAGAAAGCCTCTATAAAGGCATCGAACAGGCCGTTGCCGGGAATCACCTCGGCGACATCGGCCACGCAGTCCAGTCGTATGCCGAATCCTTTGGATACGGCGTCGTCCGCGACTACGTCGGCCACGGCATCGGTACGGACATGCACGAAGATCCGGAAGTGCCGAACTACGGCATGGCCGGTCACGGCGAACTGCTGGAACCGGGCATGGTCCTGGCCATTGAACCGATGATCAATATGGGCACGGAAAAAGTCCGCCAGTTGAAGAACGGCTGGACCGTCGTCACGCGTGACGGCAAACCGGCAGCCCACTTCGAACATACAGTAGCCATCACGGAAAACGGTCCTGAAATCCTTACCCTTCCGGAAGAATAAGATGGAACGGACACAGATGATACCTGTCTGCACGGTCGTAGAAAGCCTGGCAGGCAGGGATAAAGGCCACTTGTATGTTGTTGTCGGCAGTCTGGCTTATCCCTACGTATGGATTGCTGACGGTAGAAAGTACAACCTGGATAAGCCGAAAAAAAAGAATTGCCGGCATCTCCGGATATTGGGAACGAGCGTATCCACTGGAAGCGCTGGTCCCGCGAGAATCAGCAATGAATGGATACGGTCCGTCTTGAACCGGGCTGTGAAGAATTGACCAGGGAGGTTACTATGTCGAAGGTAGATGTCATTGAAGTAGAAGGCGTCGTCGTTGAAGCTTTGCCAAACGCCATGTTTAAAGTCAAGCTTGAAAACGATCACATCGTACTGGCTCATGTCTCCGGTAAAATGCGGATGAACTTCATTCGTATCCTTCCGGGCGACCGGGTCACACTCGAATTGACACCGTATGATCTGAATCGCGGTCGTATCACGTACCGCTTTAAGTAAGAGTATTACGCAGGAGGTTAATGATGAAAGTAAAACCGTCAGTAAAAAGAATTTGCGAAAAATGCAAAATTATCAAACGTAAAGGCCGCGTCATGGTCATTTGCGAAAATCCGAAACATAAACAGAAACAGGGTTAATAAGCAGGAGGTGAATGAATAGATGGCACGTATAGCCGGTGTGGATTTACCACGTGATAAACGAGTTGAAATTGGTTTGACTTACATTTTAGGTATCGGTCTTTCTTCTTCCCAGAAGATCTTGGCTAAGACTGGCGTAAACCCGGATACCCGCGTTCGCGACCTGACAGAAGACGAAGTACAGAAAATTCGTGAAGTCATCAGTTCTGAATATAAAGTTGAAGGCGAACTTCGCCGTGAAACAGCACTCAACATCAAACGCCTGATCGAAGTTAATTCGTATCGCGGCAAACGTCATCGTGCAGGTCTTCCGGTCCGCGGTCAGCGCACCAAGACGAACGCACGTACCCGTAAAGGTCCGAGAAAAGCTGTAGCAGGTAAGAAGAAATAAGATTCTTTAAGTAAGGAGGGAAACGATTTTGGCTAAGAACGTAAGAAGCAACAAAAGAAAAGAAAAGAAACACGTAGAATCGGGCGCAGCACATATCCGTTCTACTTTCAATAACACGATCGTTACGATCACTGATGCAAAAGGCAATGCACTGTCCTGGGCAAGTGCCGGCGGCCTCGGTTTCCGCGGTTCCCGTAAGAGCACTCCGTTCGCTGCACAGATGGCTGCTGAACAGGCTGCCAAAGCTGCTATGGAACATGGCCTCCGTCAGGTAGAAGTTTTCGTAAAAGGTCCGGGATCCGGCCGTGAAGCTGCTATCCGCGCATTGCAGGCTGCAGGTCTTGAAGTCAACTCCATCAAAGACGTAACTCCTATTCCGCATAACGGCTGCCGTCCGCCGAAACGGAGACGCGTATAATCGTAGATAATTAACCAAGGTGTTTTGATTCTGAAATAGGAGGATTTTCCTAATGATCGATGATAACAAGTTTAAAGTTAAAACCGTCGAAATCAATGACGGCGGTACCTATGGAAAATTCGTATGTGAACCTCTCGATCGGGGTTACGGAATCACATTGGGTAATAGTTTGCGGCGTGTCCTCCTGGCATCCCTGGATGGCGTAGCAATCACTTCGATCAAAATCGATGGTGTTCTCCATGAATTTTCGACCATCCCCGGCGTTCGGGAAGATGTTTCGGAAATCATCCTCAACCTCAAACAGGTTCGGATGAAATTCCTGGACGATGATATCAACGAACTCGATATCACTGTCGATATCTCTGGTGAATGTGAATTCACTGCAAACGATCTTAACGTAAACTCAGACATTGAAATTTTGAACCCGGATCTTCATATTGCCACGCTGGATACGGACGCTGAAATCCGTATGCAGTGCCACATTGAACGCGGCAAAGGGTATGTTCCTTCTACGAAGAACAAGAAAGAAACGGATATGATCGGGGTCATCCCCATCGATTCGATTTTTTCGCCTATTGTGCGCACCAACTACGAAGTAGGCAATATCCGGGTCGGCAACGAAATGGATCACGATTCGTTGACGCTTGAAGTGACGACGGACGGCAGCATCAGTGCTGAAAACGCCGTCGCCAAGGCTGCATCCATTATGATCAGCTATTTGAATTACTTCCAGGACATCGCCACCGACGCCAAAGTCAATGACACGTTGGCTGAATTCACCAACAAAGATGGCGAAGAACCGGAAGCACCGACAGAACCGGACCTCAACGACATCAAGATTGATGTCCTCGATCTTTCCGTACGCGCTTCGAACTGCCTGAAACGTGCAAACATCTACACCTTAGGCGACCTCGTAGAACGGACGGAAGACGACTTGTCCAAGATTCGCAACCTCGGCAAGAAGTCTGTCGATGAAATCATTGAAAAGTTGCAAAAAGAAGGTTACGATTTAAAATCGAGTAACGAAGAATAGTTCGAGGAGGATGAACGATGGCTTATAGAAAGTTGGGACGAGACAGCTCCGCACGTAAAGCATTGCTGCGCAGCATTGTCACCTCTTTATTCCAGCATGAACGCATTGAAACGACAGAAGCAAAGGCAAAAGAACTTCGCAAAGTCGCTGACAAAATGCTTACCCTCGCAAAACGCGGCGACCTCCACGCTCGCCGTCAGGTCTTGGCATACATGATGGATGAAGACGTTGTCAAAAAACTGTTTGACGAAATTGCACCGAAATACAAAGATCGTCAGGGCGGTTACACTCGCATCATCAAAACTGGCGTTCGTCAGGGCGATGCTGCTCCGATGGTAATCATCGAATTAGTATAAGCTTGTAAGAAAAAAGGAGCTGTCGCAAGACAGCTCCTTTTTTGCACAAAGGAGTGATACAAATGCCATATCGTATGATGTTAGCTGTCAACTTTACACCGGAACGGCTGGACCAGGTCAAGCTCCTGGCCCTCTTGACGAAATCGAAGGTCAAGGCCGTTACGGAAGCGGAAAAAGGCGAAACAGTCGGCAAAGTCCTGGGACTGACTGACGAAGAAATCGCTGAAATCGCCGCTATGAAACAGGAAACGGAACAGACCAAGGTTCACGAACAGATGAACGAAGACGAAAAACTTCCGCCTGTCACCAAAGAAGCGCTGATCCTCTGCGGCTTCGATAACCAGGCTGTCAACCTGCTCCTGAGCAGCATCCGCCGGGGCCGCCTGAAGAACGTGCCCCTCAAGGCTATGTTGACGCCGAACAACATTTCTTGGACTATCGAAACGATTTTGCAGGAATTGTCGAAAGAACACGAATATTTTCATAAAAAGAGGTAAGACCATGCGTCCTACGACACTTTGCTTTCCCGTCCGCCCGGACGGGAAACTTTTATTAGGCCGCAAAAAACGCGGCTTCGGCGTCAGCAAATGGAACGGCTTCGGCGGTAAAATCGAAGCCGGTGAAAACTTCCTGCAGTGCGCCGTCCGGGAACTCCGGGAAGAAACGGGCCTCATCGCCAAGGAAGAAGACCTGGAACTCGTCGGCTTCCTGGACTTTCACTTCTCGGCCTCATCGGAACTGGACCACATCGGCTTCGTCTACTTCCTCCGCCAATGGCAGGGGACTGTCCAGGAAACCGAAGAGATGGAACCGCAATGGTTCGACCCGGCAGCCCTTCCGTATGATGAAATGTGGAAAGGCGACCGGACCTGGATTCCTATGCTGCTGAAAAAAGAAAAAGTCAAAGGCATCATTACCTTTGCCGAAGATAATGAGAATCTGCAACATCTAGAATTGTATCGCATAGACAATGTATAGATTCATGAGTTAGCTAAGACGACAGATAGACAATATCTGTCGTCTTTTGCAGTCTTGAGACAATTGCGACAAAATTCGGGTCTTGACATTGTTTTGGCATTTGGTTTACACTTATAAAGTATTAATAGGTGATAAATAGAACGTAGTCATTTTTAACCTGATTCTGCAAGAAGTCTCCCGCCTCTTTAGGCGGCGAGATGAATTGCAGGTTTTTCTGAGGGCTCGATGCCATCAGAAAAACAATGGCTTCACAAGTTGAGTTGCAGTATAATCAGTAGTAAGAGTGAAAGGATTGGGAAAGTCAAGGCAGGTGATGATAGTGAATAAGGCATACCGATACAGAATCTATCCGACAAGGGAACAGAAAATGATGTTTGCCAAGACCTTTGGGTGTGTCCGATTCATCTACAACAAGATGCTGAGTGACCGCATTGACTATTATAAGGAAACCGGCCAAAAGCTGAATAACACGCCTGCGCAGTACAAGGAAGAATTCCCCTGGTTAAAGGAAGTAGATAGTTTAGCCCTTGCCAATGCCCAAATGAACCTGAATAAGGCCTACAGCCACTTTTGGAATGACAGCAAGCATTTCGGCAAGCCGCGCTTCAAGTCAAAGAAAAATTGTCGTGCTTCGTATTCTACGAACAACCAGAAAGGCTCTGTCCGAATCGAGGGCCATAAGGTGAAACTGCCGAAAGTCGGCTGGGTGAAACTATGCCAGCATCGTCCCTTGCCGGAGAACAGTATCATAAAGACCGTGACCATCAGCAAGACGCCATCCGGAAAGTACTATATCAG
>NZ_JBBMEU010000045.1:0-17958 GCF_040096415.1 Megasphaera intestinihominis | reverse complement strand
CATCGAACCCTCAGAAAAACCTGCAATTCATCTCACCGCCTAAAGAGGCGGGAGACTTCTTGCAGAATCAGGTTAAATTCAGCCCCGTCGTGGGATCAATACCCATCATGAGGTTCATATTCTGGATAGCCGCACCGGAAGCGCCTTTGCCGAGGTTGTCGAACAAGGACGTGACCATGATGCGCTGGTCATTGCCGGTGACCAGGATTTCCATATCGTCGTAGCCGCTCATATCATTGGCTGCGATGAAGCCGCCCTTGTCTTCGCCAAAAGGAAGGACGTGGACGAAGGGGCAGCCGTCGTAATGGCTGGCCAAAACCTGCCAGACGTCGTGAGCCGTCACCTTTTTCGCCAGCAAGTGGCTGAAGAAAGGAATCATGACTTCCATGCCACTGTAGTAGTCGTCGACGATAGGCGTAAAGACCGGTTCCTGCGTCAAATGGCAGATGGTGACGATTTCCGGCAGGTGCTTGTGCTGCTGTACCAGGCCGTACTGGCGCGGTGCATATAAATCCTGCCCTTTGTCGCCTTCGTACTGGGCAATCATCTTCTTGCCGCCGCCGCTGTACCCGGTCAGGGAAAAAGCCGTCACCGGATAATCGGCCGGAACGATGCCGGCTTCTGTCAGGGGCTGTAAAATGGAAATGGCGCCGCTGGCGTGGCAACCCGGATTGCCGACGCGGTCGCTCTTGGCAATGGCTGCGGCCTGCTGGGGCGATAATTCGGGGAAACCATAGATCCAGCCCGGTGCTACCCGCTGCCCGGTCGACGTGTCGATGAGGCGGACATCACAACCTTCAGCCAGGGTTACGGCTTCGGCTGCGGCACCGTCAGGGAGACAAAGGAAGGCGATGTCGGCCTGTTTCATGCAGGCCCGGATGGCGTCGGGATCCTTGCGGACATCGTCGGCAATGGGAACCAATTCGATATCCTGGCGGGTACTGAGCCGTTCATGAATCCGAAGGCCCGTCGTCCCTTCATGACCATCAATGAATACTTTCGTTTTCACACTTCATCACTCCTATATCACATGGGCTGTGCCCTGACTATTTGTTGAATTTTTATTCATTATATATGCATTTTAATATTTTGTCAAGAATTATGCACGATTTTTTACATAAATAATCGTAAATAACCGTAGGGGCCGTCCCAAGGGCCTTTCTGGCCCGTCAGGTGCCGACCAACGGAAGGCGCAGGACGGTTGCCAGAACGGACAGCAGAGGCTGCGGCCCGCCTAACATCAAACATCAATAAAGGTAAGCGATGCACCTTCCCCGTCGGCATCGAGGCGGACCTTGACACCGTAAGGCACGAAGGCCTTGTCCTTGGTATGGCCGACGGGCAGTCCTTTGATGGCGGGTTTCCCAGCCAGATGGGCATAATAATCCAGGACCTGGTCCGTCGTGAAGTCGCCTGGGTCGTTGGGGCAGTCGGTGAAATCGCCATAGGCGATGGCGGCGACGCGGGACAAAAGGCCGCTCTGCCAGAGCTGGTTCAGCATGCGGTCAATGCGGTAAGCATCTTCGCCAGTATCCTCCAGGACCAGGATACAGCCCGTCCCGTCGAGGGCATAAGGCGTGCCGACAAGGGATGTGAGAACCGTCAGATTGCCGCCGACAATCGGCCCTTCCGCCTGTCCCGGAACGACGGTCGTCAGCTTCCGCCCGGCCGGCAGGGCCAGAGGGCCTTGCCATGCAGCTGTCGTAAGGCCCTGGAAGAACTGGCCTGCCGTATAGGCATCGGAGCCGCCGAGGGTGACCATGAGCGGTCCATTGGCTGTGACTAAGCGGCATTTTTCCCAAAGGGCAGTCTGCAAGGCCGTCACATCGCTGAAGCCGACGACCAGTTTGGGATGAGACGCGATATAGTCATAATCCAGCTTATCGAGGATACGCGCCGAGCCGTAGCCGCCATTGAGGCAGATAATGGCCTTGACATCATCGTCGTGGAACAAGGCATTGATATCGCGGGCCCGGTCCGCATCGGTCCCGGAAAAGAAACCATAATTCCCAGTGACCGTCGGCGTCATCTTGACGCGATAACCGGCCCGTTCCAACCGGGCTACGGCCGCAGAAATATCCTGGCCTTCATCGTGCGTGGCCGGCGCTGCGATGCCGATGCAGTCACCGCGGCGCAGTGCCGGTCCCCGAAGGGCCGTTCCCGCCGTTACTCCCCCTTGTAGTAACGCTCCATACCCTTGGCATAGCCATAGTCGTCATTCAGATATTGGCCCGTCTTCTGCTTGTAACAGAGATTGACGGCGACGAAATCGGCAATCTGATTGTGCTTGATTTCCTTCTTGCGCATAGGGATTTCCTGCCAGCTATGGGTCGAATCATTATACAGCCAGGCCTGGCCATGAGCCACCTTATAAGTCAGGGTATACGTCCCTTCAATATTCCCCGAATCCTCTGGCGACCGGAAGAGATTGACCTTAAAAATCCAGCCCTGACCATCATCCTTCACGGTTTCCAGCGAACTCAAATCGACGTACATTTCATAACCCATGCCAAAATTAATCGGCCGGTAATGACTATTCGCAGCCAAAGGACTGTTGAAAAAAGCCTGACCGCTGCCAAAACCTCCGAGGGCCACCGCGGCCCCTAATGATAGAATCATTAACCCACGTTTCATATTCATACCAAAAACCTCCCTTCAAAGTATGCCTTTATTATACGACAAAAAAGAGGCTGTCGCACGTGCGACAGCCTCTTTTTGAGTTTTAAGTTTGTAGTTTTTAGTTTGCAGAAAATGGTAAAAAATTTAAAACCAGCTTCTACAAACTACAAACTCCATACTACAAACTATAAGTTATTCCATATCATAATCCTGCAAGGCAGCGACGTGGTGATAGCCTTCGTTTTTGCCTTTGTTGGCAAAGACGCGGAGGACTTCACGGGCTGTATCGAGGGAGGTCAGGCAGGGAACGGCAAGTTCTACGGCCATGCGGCGGAGGTTGAAGCCGTCGCGTTCCGGGTGTTTGCCATAGGTCAGGGTGTTGAGGACCAAGTCGATTTTGCCGTTGCGGATCAGGGTGGCGATATTCTGGCCGCCTTCGTGGATCTTGCGGACGATGTCGACGGGCATGCCGTGGTCGTTGAAGTATTTGCCTGTCCCTTCGGTGGCGATGATGTGATAGCCCAATTCCTTGAAGCCTTCAGCCAGCTGGAGGGCTTCGGCTTTATCGCGGTCGGCGACGGTGACCAGGATCGTACCGCCAGCGGGGATCTTCATCTTAGCGCCATTGACGGCTTTGTACAGGGCTTCGGAGTACGAATGGCCGATACCCATGACTTCGCCAGTCGATTTCATTTCCGGCCCGAGGGCGATTTCAGCCAGGCCGATCTTACTGAACGAGAAGACTGGAGCCTTGGCGGCGACGTGTTTCTTGGCCGGCATGAGACCGCTGTGATAGCCCATGTCCTTCAAAGTTTCGCCGAGGGCGATGCGGGTTGCGATTTCGACAATCGGGAAATGGGTGACCTTGCTCAGGAAGGGAACAGTACGGCTCGAACGCGGGTTGACTTCGATGATGTACAACTTGCCGCGGGAAACGACGAACTGGATGTTGACCGAACCTTTGACCTGGAGTTCCAGGGAAATGCGCGTCGTGTAGTCGACAATCTGGTTGATCATATCCTGGTCCAAGTGCTGCGGCGGATAGACGGCGATGGAGTCACCGGAATGGACGCCGGCCCGTTCGACCTGTTCCATGATGCCCGGGATGTAGACGTCAGTACCGTCGGCAACGGCGTCGACTTCGACTTCACGGCCGACCATGTATTCGTCGATGAGGATCGGGTGGTCCGGTGAAGCGATGACGGCTTCACGGAGATAGCGTTCCAATTCTTTTTCGTTATAGACGATTTCCATAGCCCGGCCGCCGAGGACGTAAGACGGGCGGACGATGAGCGGGAATTCCAATTCCTTGGAAACCTTCATGGCTTCTTTATCGCTGGTAGCGATGCGGCCGTCCGGACGGGGAATGTTCAATTTGGCCAGGACTTCGTCGAAGCGTTCGCGGTCTTCGGCGCGGTCCATGCCGTCAACAGACGTACCGAGGACGGTAACGCCCCGTTTGGCCAGTGGAGCTGCCAGGTTGATAGCCGTCTGGCCGCCGAACTGGCAGATGACGCCGACCGGTTTTTCCTTGTCGACGACAGCCATGACGTCTTCGACGGTGAGCGGTTCAAAGTACAGGCTGTCCGACGTATCGAAGTCGGTGCTGACCGTTTCCGGGTTGTTGTTGACGATGATGCTGTTCATGCCGGCTTTGCGCAGGGCCCAGGCCGAATGGACCGAGCAGTAGTCGAATTCGATACCCTGACCGATGCGGATTGGGCCGGAACCGAGGACGATGACGCTCTTCTTGCCCAGGGGCTTGACTTCGTCTTCGTCGGCATAGCACGAATAGTAATACGGCGTAGCGGCTTCAAATTCGGCAGCGCACGTATCGACCATCTTGAAGGTCGGCGTAATGCCGTGGTCGAGGCGGAACTGGCGGACTTCGTCTTCCGTCTTGTTGGTGAAGCCGGCGATGACGGCATCCGGCATGCTGTAGCGTTTAGCCAGGCGGATGTTATCGACCGTCAGGTTGTTGCGCTTCAAGTCGAATTCCAAGTCGATGATGTTCTTGATCTTATGGAGGAACCACAGGTCATAGCCCGTGATGTAATGAATCTTTTCTTCGCTGATGCCGAGGCGCAGGGCCTGAGCGACGACGAAGAGCCGTTCATCATCCTGCTTCTGCAGGAGTTCGACGATGTCGATGAGGGACTTGCTTTCGAGCTTCTTCATGGAAATATAGTTGACGCCGATTTCCAGGGAGCGGACGGCTTTGAGCAGAGCCCCTTCAAAGCAGCGGTCGAGGGCCATGACTTCGCCCGTAGCCTTCATCTGCGTGCCCAGGGTCTTGTCGGCGAGGGCGAATTTTTCAAAAGGCCAGCGCGGGAATTTGACGACGCAATAGTCGAGGGTCGGTTCGAAGCAGGCCGTCGTCTTGCCCGTAACGGCATTGGTAATCTGGTCCAGGGTCAGGCCTGTAGCGACTTTGGCGGCAACTTTGGCGATAGGATAGCCCGTCGCTTTGGAAGCCAGGGCCGACGAACGGCTGACACGGGGATTGACTTCGATGACGTAATACTGGTTGCTGTTCGGGTCCAGGGCGTACTGGACGTTGCAGCCGCCTTCGATCTTCAAGCGGCGGATGATGTCCAGCGATGCCGTACGCAGCATCTGGTACTGCAAGTCGTTCAGGGTCTGGCTCGGTGCGACGACGATGGAGTCGCCCGTATGGATGCCGACTGGGTCGATGTTTTCCATGTTGCAGACGATGATGCAGTTGTCGGCCTTATCGCGCATGACTTCGTATTCGATTTCCTTCCAGCCGGCAACGGAGCGTTCGACGAGGATCTGGTTGATCGGGCTGAGTTTGATGCCGCGCGTGGCGATCATGAACAATTCGTCTTCGTCGTGGGCGATGCCGCCGCCGGTACCGCCAAGGGTAAAGGCCGGACGGACGATGATCGGATAGCCGATTTTGTCGGCGAATTCGATGGCCGACGGGACGTCTTCAAAGATATCGCTTTCCGGAACAGGCTGGTTGATATCTTTCATGGCTTTCTTGAAGAGTGCCCGGTCTTCGGCTTCTTCGATAGCCGACAGATGCGTCCCGAGGAGCTGGACGTTATATTTTTCCAGGACACCGGCGTTAGCCAGTTCGACAGCCATATTCAGGCCGACCTGGCCGCCAAGGGTAGCCAGCAGGCCGTCAGGCCGTTCTTTTTCAATGACTTCCGTCACGTAGTCGAGGGAAATCGGTTCGACATAGACACGGTCGGCAATGTCTTCGTCGGTCATGATCGTCGCCGGGTTGCTGTTGATGAGGACGACTTCCAGTCCTTCTTCCTTCAAGGCGCGGCAGGCCTGAGTGCCGGCATAGTCGAATTCAGCGGCCTGACCGATGATAATAGGGCCCGAACCGATAACGAGTACTTTCTTCAATCCTTCTATCATGTTAGTTTTCCTCCATCATCTTGACGAATTGTGTAAACAGATACAAATTATCAGTCGGTCCCGGCGAAGCTTCCGGATGGTACTGGACGCACATGATCTTCTTGGACGGGACTTCAAAACCTTCGAGGGTGTTGTCGTGGAGGTTGCGATGGGTGATGACGACGTCATCGGGCAGAGAGGCTTCGTCGATGACATAGCCGTGGTTCTGGGACGTGATGTAGACGCGGCCCGTGCGGATATCCTTGACCGGATGGTTGGCACCGCGGTGGCCGAAGGTCAGCTTGCGGCTCTTGCCGCCCAGAGCCAGGCCGAGCATCTGAAGGCCCAGGCAGATGCCGAAAATCGGTTTCTTGCCGATCATCTTCTTGACTTCTTCGACGATGTACGGGACGTCTTTCGGGTCGCCAGGGCCGTTGCTCAGGAAGATACCGTCCGGATTGACGGCCAGGACTTCTTCAGCCTTGGTTTCAGCCGGGAAAAGGGTCAGGCGGCAGTCGCTGTTGACCAGTTCGCGCAGGATGTTGGCTTTGGCACCGTAATCCATGACGGCGACATGGAAGCGGCCATCGCCCATATGCTTGATTTCACGCGTCGTGACGCGGCGGACGAGCTGCGTTTCCAGCGGCGTATCGAAGAGTTCCTTGATAGCGCTTTCTTCCATCGTTTCCGGCACGATGACGCCTTTCATGACGCCCTGGCTGCGGATGGCCCGCGTAATGGCACGCGTATCGACGCCGTAGAGGCAGGGGATGTGGTGTGTCATAATAAAGGTAGACAGCTTGCCTTCGTTCTGCCAGTTGCTCGGTTCTTCACAGAGCTCGCTGACGATGAAGCCGGCAGCATAGGGACGGTCGGCCTGTTCGATTTCGTGGAACAAACCGTAGTTACCGATGAGCGGGTAGGTCATGGTAATGATCTGACCGGCATAGGACGGATCGGTGAACGTTTCCTGATAGCCTGTCATGCCCGTATTGAAGACAACTTCGCCGACAGCTGGTTCATCCATCAGCATGTTGCCATAAAACTTCTGTCCATTCTCTAATATGAGGACACCTTTCATTATAAAACCTCCCCGTTTTTCATTACAATTTCACCATTGACGATGGTAGCTGCGGCCTTGCCTTTGAAAATCATTTCATCGAAAGGCGACGCTTTTCCCTTAGAATAGAATTTCGAGGAATCTACCGTCCATTCTTTATCGAGATCGAGTACGGTCAAATCGGCATCCTTGCCCGGTGCGATGACACCGGCATCGAGGCCGAGGATCTTGGCCTGTGCCGTCGACATGGCATTGACCAGAGTCATGAGGTCGATATGACCCGTATGATACATATAAGTCAGCATGGCGCCGACGCTCGTTTCCAAGCCGACGAAGCCGCTGGGAGCCAGGTTGAATTCCTGGTCCTTTTCTTCCCATTCATGCGGTGCGTGGTCGGTGACGACGGCATCGATGGTGCCATCCTGCAGGCCGGCGACGCAGGCTGCGCGGTGTTCTTCCGAGCGGATCGGCGGGTTGACTTTATACCGTGTTTCAAAAGTGCGCAGGGCTTCATCGGTCAGGATGAGGTGCTGCGGCGTGACTTCTGCCGTGACCTGGACGCCGCGCTTCTTGGCCTGGCGGACCAGTTCGACAGCGTTCTTGGTGCTGATGTGAGCGATGTGGACCGGCGTGTGTGTCGCTTCGGCCAGGAAAATATCGCGGGCGACGGCAATGTCTTCGGCGACAGCCGGACGGCCTTTGATGCCCAGTTCGTTGGAAACGACGCCTTCATGCATGTTGCCGCCTTCGACGAGGCTCTGTTCTTCGCAGTGGTCGATGATGACCTTGTGGAACATGCTGGCATATTCCATGGCTTTGCGCATGAAATCGCAGTTTTCGACGTAACGGCCGTCATCGGAGAAAGCGGCGACGCCTTCTTTGGCCATGGCGCCCATAGCGGCCAGTTCCTGGCCCTGGAGGCCCTTGGAGATGGCGCCGATGATTTCGACTTTGACTTTGGCTTCCCGTTCGATTTTATACTTCATGCCGTCGACGATGATTGCCGAATCGATGACCGGCTTGGTATTCGGCATGGTCGCAACGCGGGTGATGCCGCCGGCAGCAGCTGCCTTCGTCCCCGTTTCAATCGTTTCCTTGCCGGACTGGCCGGGCTGGCGGAGATGGACGTGCATATCGATGAAGCCCGGTGCTACGACGAGGCCCGATGCGTCGAAGATTTCGGCGCCGTCAGCGCTCAGATTGGCTCCGACTTCCTTAATTTTACCATTTTCAATGAGAATGTCACAAATTTCATCCTGCTGCATGGCCGGATTTACGACTCTGCCGCCTTTAACGAGTAGTGTCAACGTCATCGCCTCCCATAATTGTCAGATATAATACGGCCATACGGACGGATACGCCGTTCTTGACCTGTTCCTGAATCGAAGAAAATTCACTGTAACATGTATCCGGTTCGATTTCGATGCCCCGGTTCATGGGACCCGGATGAAGGACGAGGACGTCGTCTTTAGCCCACTTGAGGCGGTCGCGGTTGATACCGAAGAGCGAATTGTATTCACCGGCGCTGGGTAAGAAGCCGATGCCCTGGCGTTCTTTCTGGATGCGCAGGACGTTGATGACGTCTGCATCCTGGATGGCTTCCTTCAAGTCGTAGTGGACTTTGACGCCCATGGCTTCCAATTCCGGCTGGAGCAGTGTCCGCGGACCGACGAGGTGGACGTCAGCACCCATGGTCTTGAGGCCGTAAATATTGGAGCGGGCGACGCGGCCGTGGTCGATATCGCCGACGATGACGACCTTCAAGCCGTCGATATGGCCTTTGACTTCCTGAATGGTGAACATGTCGAGGAGGCCCTGCGTCGGATGTTCGTGGGCGCCATCACCGGCGTTGATGATGATCGGGTCGACGCAGCGGTCGGCAAACCAAGGCGAACCTTCCTGTTTCTGACGCATGACGATGGCATCGACACCCATGGCCGTTACCGTCAGCAGGGTATCGCGGAAACTTTCGCCTTTCTGGATGGAGCTTCCCCGCGGCGTGAAGTTGATGACATCGGCGCCGAGATACTTGGCAGCCATTTCAAAGGAACCGCGCGTACGCGTGCTCGGTTCCCAGAACATGTTGACCACCGATTTCCCTTTGAGCAGGGATAACTTCTTATTCCCGCTGTTGACGACGGCTTTCATCTTCTTAGCTACCTGCAGTATCAACTCAATTTCTTCTTTCGGTACTCCCTGGAGCCCCAACAGGCTTTTGCCCTGTATACTAACCATCGAATCCTCCTTGTAAAAAAAGACCTCTGCCGCAGGGCAAAGGTCATATTATAAGCATGGCAAAATATGTCCCTTTTTAGCCTCTCCGGACTATATTAAAGGTTCAATCTGAAAGTATTAGAATCGCACAGCCTCACGGGACTGCCACATATTCTTCTATATATTGTATCGGCCAGGGCCTATAAAGTCAAGCAGTTTTTTCACGACTTCAATCCGTCGATGCCGGCGTAATGGTCACGGCCTGGGGCGTAATGGTGACGCTGTTGTAAAAGGCTTCAAAGAGCTGGGCCGGGACGTACATCGTACCGTTGACATTGACCGGGCCGGCACCGTACTGGAAGATGTGGTTCAAGTTGACCTTCTTGATTGTCCCGATCCGTTCGTACCAGTCTTCACCGGGTTTGACGATGATATAGGCGATATTCATTTCGACGCGGACGCTCTGGTCGTCAGGATCCCAGGTCACGGTATAACCGAGTTGTTCCGCCACTTTACGCAGAGGAATCATGACCACGTTATTTTCCTGTAATACGGCTCCATCAGCCGGGTCCATGACCTTGCCGGCAACGGTCAGCTGGCACTGCTGCACAGCCGTCAGCCCCGGAATCGACGTATACGGCCCCATAACCGGCCCTTCATCATAGGCCCAGGCCGGCCCGCAAGCCAAAGCCGCCACGACCATGGCTAAGATAATACTCTTCTTCATAAGGGATTCCCCCTTTATCCAAAACACAAAAATGAGTCATAAATAAAGACATATATAATATATTCGACAAATCCCGCCGTTTTCCTGCTAATATTTAAAAACAACCTCTCAGACCGCCTTCGGCGGCCAGCTCCCCTATAAAGGGAGCCTTGCAAAAAAAGCGCTGCCATAGAAGACAGCGCTTTTTTGCAAAACTAAAAATCAAAGAATCCCGTCTGGTCGGCCATGGGTACGACGGGGAATCCCGTCGGTACTGGCTGGATGATCATGAACACCAGGGCTGCCAGGACGGCAATGCCCAGGGTGAGGTACGAGAAGCTTCCCTTTTCTTTATGTTCATACAAGCCGAACAGGCGGATGCCGACGGCCGAGCCGATAGTAGCGAACAGGGCGCCCAGCGAGAAATACTGGTACATGGCATACGACGCCAGCAGGCCGATGATCATGGCCCCGTTGATGACGATGGGATAGCACTTGGACAACACCGATTCGGGATTGCGGCGCATCGCCGTAAGCCAATCGGTCCCGTCGATACCGCTCAGGCCGGTGAGGAACGTCGATGCGTAGAGCATCTTATCCCACCAGGCCGTCCCCTTGCGGCGGTCTCCCGTCCGCCACATGACGAAGGCGTAAATCAAGATGGTCACGCCGCCGACGATGTAGTAGTAATTTTCCGGGATGAACTGGACGATAGCTGCACCGATAGTCACCAGGATACCGGCGATGACGACCATCTGGCCGATTTTCCCTTTCGTCGGCCGCGACTTGGCATCCATTTCCTTATAAATCTTGGCAAAGATTTCCATGAGGAAGGTAAAGACGAAAAAGACGATGCCAATGAAGGGATTGAGCGCAGCCAGGGCGATGGTGATCAAAATCGGGATGGCCAGGCGCACGCCGGGGAAAAAGGTGAAACTCTTGATCTTCATGACGTGGAGCTGAGAGTACACCGTAAAATACGTAAAGACATTAAACATCAACATAGCGGCAATACATTCGACAGGCTTGGCCCCCATGTACAAGAACATGAGGAGGACGCACATGCTCATATTGATACCCGTAAAACGGGCGAACACCGTCCCCATCAGGCCAGCCACGAAGAAAGGCGCTATGGCCGATAACATTTCCATGAACAAAACATCTCCTGACCCAGATTATTTCAGATGGTGGCTGCCCCGTTCAGTCATGGGGATGCCCTGTTTGCAGAGCGGGCATTCTTCCGGTTTGTACGTCGGGACGGTCAAATGCAGGAGAGCCTGGACTTTATCTTTCGGTACGCCGAATTCAGCTTTACCGCCGCTGCGGTCGACGAGGAGGCCGACACCGACGATGACGCCGCCGGCTTTCTTGACGACATTGACGACTTCCTGGACGGAACCGCCAGTCGTGACGATATCTTCGACGATGAGGACGCGTTCACCCGGTTCGATGTGGAAACCGCGGCGCAGTGTCATGACGCCCTTTTCACGTTCCGTGAAGATAGCCCGCGTACCAAGTGCCTTGCCGACTTCATGAGCCAGCAGGATGCCGCCGGTCATAGGACCCATGACGGTCTGGACGTTCTGGTCCTTGAAACGTTCTGCCAATTCCTTGCAGAGCTTTTCCGTATATTCCGGATGCTGGAGGACGTTGAACTTTTCAACATACAGCGGGCTGTGCAGGCCCGACGTCAAGAGGAAATGGCCTTCGAGGACGGCCTTGGTGTCTACTAACAACTGTCTTACTTCTGCTTCTGTCATCATGATTGATTATACCCCCTGAATTTCTGCTAAAATCTTTTGGGCTGCTTCCTTAGGATCGGCGGCCTTGGTAATCGGACGGCCGATGACTAAATGAGATGCCCCGTCGCGCAAAGCCTGAGACGGCGTCGTGAACCGCTTCTGGTCATTGGCTACGGCAAACGTCGGACGGATGCCCGGCGTGACGATGAGGAAATCGGGACCATTCATTTCCCGGATTTCTTTAGCTTCATACGGCGAAGAGACGGTGCCGTCGATACCGGCTTCCTTGGCCAGTTTCGCCAGATTCTTGACCGATTCGGCAATGCTGTACTTGCCGCCGATTTCCTTCCACGCGTCTTCGTCGATACTGGTCAGGACCGTTACAGCCAGCAGGCGCGGCCGTTCGATATTCAATTTGGCCGCTTCATCGCGGACAGCTTCGGCTGCCGCTTCCATCATAGCCCGGCCGCCTGTGCCGTGCAGCGTCATGAGGTCGGCGCCGAGACGGGTCAGGGCGCGGATGCTCTGGGCCACCGTATTGGGAATATCGTGGACCTTCAAATCGAGGAAAACATGTTTCCCCTGGTCCTTCAAATACCGTACTGCATCGGGACCGGCACTGTAAAAGAGTTCCATCCCGACTTTATAAAAAGAAACACTATCGCCAAGGGTTTCAACGAGCTTCTTCATATCATCCAATGAATGGACGTCCAAAGCCGTAATGATGCGATCATCTGCCATAGGCTACCCCTCCTGTATATAAATGTATATAGGCATATCTAATTAATTGTGTCATGTTTTGGGAAGCCTGTCAAGGCAAAAAGCGCCTTACTTCGTCCATTGGCTGCGGTACCAGTCATAGGTCCGACGGATTCCTTCTTCCAAATCCATTGCCGGCACAAAACCTAAATCCCTTTTCAAGGTCTCATTACTGAGGACCGACCGCAGGATATCGCCCGTCCTGGGTGCCGTATACTGGACGGGGACCGTATAGCCCACGGCTTTTTCAAAACTGCGGATCAAATCGTTGATGCTCGTTTCCTGTCCGGTCGACACGTTCATCGTGTGACAGCCTTTGAGCGGCAGCGCCCGGATGATGGCCTGGGCAATATCGCCGGCATAGACGAAATCGCGGGTCTGATTGCCGTCGCCGAAAACCGTGATTCCCTGACGCTGGGACAAAAGCTTGCAGAAAATACTGACGACGCCGCCTTCGCCCTTTTCGCCCTGCCGTTCGCCATAGACGTTGGCAAAGCGGAAGACCGTCGCATCCATACCATATAATTCGTGATAGACCCGCAGGTAATGTTCCGTCGTCATCTTAGTGATACCATAAGGGGACGTCGGCACGAGCCGTTCCGTTTCTTTCAGGGGGATATGGAGGTTGTCGCCGTAGACAGCGGCACTGGACGAAAAAAGGATGTGCCCTGTGCCATGGATCCGGCAGGCTTCCAGCACGTGAAGGACGCCTTCCAGATTAATCTGGCAATCGAGGACAGGCTGTTCCACTGAAGTCGGGACCATCGTCTGGGCCGCCAAGTGGATGACGGCATCAAAGTGATGGTCGGCAAAAAGGGCATCTACAGCCGCTTCATCGCAGACGTCGCCTTCTACCAGTTCCATCCCAGCCGGTACATGTTCTTTGGATCCGCTGGACAAATTGTCAAACACGACGACATCCATATCGCGCCGTCCCTGGAGCTGTGCCAAAATGTGTGACCCAATGAACCCAGCACCGCCAGTAATCAATATTTCCATAATTTTAAGCCCCCTACTATTAAGGATACAATACTCATTTTGTCATCAATCAAATATATACTACATATTTTTATATATTGTATCAATAAATGAAGGATGAGGCAATGTTCCCGTCCTGCGAATCAAACGACGGATTTCTTCCAATTTACCTTCACTATCGGCGTTCTGCGAATGGAAATCGAGGAGCCTATCGAGATAGCCCTGTTCCCGCGCCAGCTGCTGGCTCCGGGGATAGACTAAATCAAAATAGAGGCAGAGGGCACCGACATAAAAGTCCATGAAGGTCTTCTTATCCTGCGTCCGCACCAGTTTTCCCTGGCGGGCCTGAGCCATGACGACATCGGAAATAGGCTGGTTTTCAAAGTCAGACCAGTCGACGTTCCAGATATTCTTCTTTTGGCGCATATACATGACATAGACCCGGAAAATATCGATTTTGTCGGCATCGCGGATGAGCTGGCAAAAGAGCTGCTGCCGCGGCGTCAAATCCCGGCGAAGCTGATAGACATTATGCTGGTCAATAGCCATACAAATCACATCATCCTGGCTCATATCGTCCAGAAAATCGCGGATATGGCCGTCAGCAAACAAGTAATGCGCCCCGTATTTGGCATGGTCCATGGACCGGTAATCGACGAACGTATGATACTCCCGCAGCTGCTCAAAGCGGCCGATATCGTGGAGGACGCCGATGAGCCAGGCCAAATCCACATCATCCTGAGACAAATCCAGACTCATAGCAATCTGTTCACACAATCCACTCACCCGCAAAGAATGAGCATACTTCAGCCGGACGCCTTCTTCCTTTTGGTCAAAGCCCTGGACGTACCGTGTAAATTGTGATACCACAAAATCCCGATCCATACGACTCACCGAACCACCTTTCTTATGTATCCTTAATATAATTCAACTATAACGTTAATTATATCATATACAAGCGGACTTGATAATAACGCAGGCCACTGGCCCTATCTTCGTATGGCACAAATGCCCCGCTTCACTCCCCGGATGACCATGACTAAAACAATGCCAATTATACAACCGACACCGTCGAGCACCACGTCATGCCACGTCGACGTCCGGCCACCGGAAAACAGCTGAATATATTCGTCAATCGCGGCCACGCTGATTCCAATCAGGAGCACCCAAACTTTATGAGAACGCCGCGAAATTAAAACAGAAAAACTGCTCAACACGACGCCCAATGTCGTATATTCCGTCAAATGCGCCAAGCGCCGGATATGCCCGTCACTTAAATACGGTGCCAGCCGTGTCCCCTGAAGATGAGACAAAGCAAAAGCCAGCATACGCCGGCTCTCGGCATGTGAAGCCACACCATTCTGCATAGAATGCCACCAAATCACACCGATGACAGCAGAAACAAGCAAAAAACAAAGAAAAATAAGCCACCTATGTTTCATAATATTTCACCAAATTCATTTCTTATCTACATTCATTACAGAATGAGCCGGTCTTTCTCCAATTATTTTACACCATCAAACAAATATGCCCCACTCGGGGCCATCGTAGGGGCCGTCCCGGTCAGGGCGGCCCGCCGCGAACAATTGACCATACCAAAAAAAATTCAACAGACATAATTCGGACCTCGTGTAAATTGGCATCATCAACTGCTGAGGTGACGAAAAAGTTGTAAAGTGATGTTACATAAAACTAATGCATAGAAATAAAACAAATGCAAAAATATCAAAATTTAATGCACACTTAAAAAGTTTATATTTTCTAACCGTAATTTGACTATTTATGATAATTTCATTAGCAAAATCAATAAATGGCCTTTTCAACGTTTCAGATAATGGATATTTACATTGTAAACAAAAATATCTGATATATTCTTCTGCACTACTAAACGACTGAATATCTCCATAAAAAACAAGGTTAAAATTCGAATCTTTTTTCTTCGAATCAGAATTTATTTTAGGAGTTTTAGAAAGATTTGGAAAAAATGAAAATAGTGCAATAAGCAAAGAAATGATAAATAACACTAAATCTGCGATTAATAATCTTTTAACACAAAAAGGATCAATCTCAGGCTTTCCAATCCATTTAACGATAACCCCACACATAGCTAAATTCAAAGCAATCAGTGCAGCATTTTTGGCTTCAGCAAAAGAAAGCCATTTATCAGTACGATCAAGTTGTTTTTCAAAATATTCTATTGGTTCCAAAAAAAGTCACCTCCATTGATAATCTTCTTCATCTTTTTTCATAATATCAAAAGCATGCATAATAGTATCTTTAAAATCAGGCACAGATTTTTTATTTTCTGACAAAAATCGGCTTGCTGCTTCTTCCGTTAGTAGTAACGAACATTCATGTTTCTTGTAATCTTTTTTGTTAGCAAATTCATCAATATTATCATTCATTATTTTCGCATAAACAATAATTCCTTTATCTGATTGAAATTCCTCACCATTTTCTTTAATTTCATATAATGCGTATGGTGTAGGACATTGTTCCCCTCTGTCAGATGAAACCATAATCTTAATCTTTAATCCAAAATCGTCTTCATATTCTTTTTTTATACACTCAATATAACCTTGGCTTTTATTTGCTTTAGCACACCCAAATTCCCAGCATGCAGAATATTTACCACGTGCTGTTGACCGCTTAGCGATGAAAACACGTTTATTTTTAAAATCACAACATACCGCAGCTAAGTGCAAATGCAGTTCGTCTTCGTTATATAACCAGTCATTAATTTCAATAGACTTTTCTACATTTTTTAGTGTTTGCTGAATTATTGTTAACTTATCGTCTATCCCTAAATCATGAGCAATCTTTTCAAATAAATTGCTTGTCATGTTTTGATCAGTAGATTGATTGCCATAACGAGATTGATAGCTTTTGATTATTGAATTTTCATTCTCGGCATCATAAGGTAAAGATTGTAAAAAATTAACTTTCTTATAGCTCTGATCATAATACCAGATAAGAGGATAAGGCCTATCATACCAAATACCTTTTAAAGGCTTATACCCCATATGAATTAATTCAATATTCTTGCATTCTCCATGGCTAATAAATTTTTTTATTAAATAAGCCAATTCAAAGCTCAACACTAATTGTCTAGAATAAGTAAATTGTTTTATTCTAAAACCCGCATCAATATCATTCCCCATAAATTCAAAAATTTTTCGATTTCTCGTTTCATCAACAGTATATTTATAGAATAAGTTTTTATATTTTTTTGGTATTTTGGTATCAGTTTCATAATGTTCCTCATCAGATACAATACCAATCCACGCCGCTGCTTTTAACGATAGTTCTTTAGTCCCACCTTCTATTTCGTCTGTAGCCTCTTGCAAAATTTTGTAAATTACTGCAACACTATCAGACAATATCGCTTGCTCAGAAAACTTCATTTGTTTCCCTGAGACCTTCATGACAAAAATAATTTCATCACCTAATATTCTCCAAATATGAGCAATCTTGATTTCAGTATTAACACGTTGCTTAATTGCCTCAAAAATTTTCTTAATCTTACCTGCCCAATCGTCTGGATGCAATTCTTTATACTTTGTTGAACCAACAATATCGTATGAAAAAAATAACACCACATCAACATGTGCTGCTATTTTTTGCCTATCACTACTATTATTGTTAGCTTCATCAACTAAAGATTTAAACTCTTTTAATCTTTTCTCATCTTTTTCCAAATAAGTCACCAACTTATTAACCCTAAATATTTTGCCCGATTAATAGCAGCAAGCTGCGATACATGAAAATATTCGGCTAAAGCAGGAATGTCAAGAACTGAATCTGCCGACGTAATTTCCGCTTGTTTCAAAAATTGTTCATCTGGCATCAAAAAAGCTGCGGCAAATTCGTTGGCCTGAGATTCTTCAGCCGAAAAACCTAAACGATTATATACTGACTCATTGACACTTTCCCACCGCTGTAAGTCAATTTTATACCCCATATGCAAAAATAGATGACCTATTTCATGTGCAATGGTAAAACGGTTACGTGAAGAATTAACATCTTGAGACCCAAGAAAAATATTAAACCCATTGCCACTTTTTTGAATTTTGCCATCAATGACATTCGAATCAAAATTAATTTTCCCTCCCAGAGTCTGCACTACTTCATTCATATCTTGAATCGGGACGTTAATATGGTAAATATCTTGAATAGTATTCGCTAAACGGTCAATATTTTTTCTCATTTGAATATTCATAGTACTAGCCTCCTTTCAGAAAATCATTTATTTTTGTCTTATATTTTGTATTATACTTCAATTAATGTTTTTTGTAAATTATCATTTTAATTCAATAATGACATTATGTCAAGTATTATCATAATTTTTAGTCGGTATTAAATGATAGTATGTAAAATGCTGTATAACACCAATAAAACGAAAAAAGACATTCGACCGTAAGTGGAAAAGGTAGTGTCAAGATTCTTTCGCAAATTCATTTCATCCGCCAGTAAATATCGTAATCAGATATATGGATTTTCCTCGT
>NZ_JBBMEU010000044.1:0-18001 GCF_040096415.1 Megasphaera intestinihominis | reverse complement strand
ACCTCTCCGGCCTTACGGCCACCTCCCCTATTATGGGAGGCATAATCCGCATGGGCCGTCTCAAGCCATTCTGGCCCGTCAGGCGCCGACCAACGGAAGGCGCAGGACCGCTGCCAGAACGGACAGCCGTGGCGGGCGGCCCGCTCGTAGCTCCCCTGATAGGGGAGCTGTCAGCGCAGCTGACTGAGAGGTTTTTTTTAATCCCTATTCGGGAAGGCTATGACGCAGGTATTCCCGGAAGGCTTCGCCCAGGTCGTCCCGGCGCAGGGCGTATTCGACGGTGGCTTTCAAAAAGCCCAGTTTATTGCCCGTGTCGTAGCTGCGGCCGCTGAAGGTGTAGGCGTAGACCGCTTCCCGGTCGGCCATGAGGCGCAGGGCGTCGGTGAGCTGGATTTCCCCGCCCTTGCCAGGCTGGACGCGGCGCAGGATTTCAAAGATATCCGGCGTCAGGATATAGCGGCCCAGCGCGGCCAGGCGGCTCGGCGCTTCGTCGACAGCCGGCTTTTCGACCATGTCGATGAGCTTGACGACGCGGTCGTCGTCCGTCGACTGCCCCTGGACGATGCCGTAGCGCGATACCAGTTCCTGCGGCACTTCCTGACAGCCGAGCATAGTAGCCCCCAGGCGGCTGAAGGCATCCATCATCTGTTTCAGCGCCGGCTGCTCAGGATTGTAGACGACGTCGTCGCCCAAGAGGACGGCAAAGGGCTCGTTATCGATGAACGATTCGGCACAGCGGATGGCATCGCCCAGGCCGCGCATGTGCTTCTGACGGATATAATGGATATTGATGGACGAAATGTCCTGGACCAGATGCAGCAGCTGGTCCTTCCCCTGCTGGCGCAGCTGCAGCTCCAGGTCGATATTGGTATCGAAATGGTCTTCAATGGCCCGCTTGCCGTGGCCCGTGATGATGAGGATTTCTTCGATGCCGCTCTGCAGGGCTTCTTCGACGATGTACTGGATGACCGGTTTGTCGACAATGGGGATCATTTCCTTAGGGATGGCCTTGGTGACCGGCAAAAAGCGCGTCCCATAGCCTGCCGCCGGGATGACGGCCTTACGAATTCGTTTCTGCATGGTATCCTTCCTTTTCTACAGCAGCCAGGGCGCCGGCGATGACATCGTCCATATCGTAATACGTATATTCTGCCAGGCGGCCGCCGAATATAACATTGCGTTCATGGCGGGCTAAGGCCGCATATTTATGGTATAAATTCTGGTTCACCGCATCGTTGACAGGATAATAGGCTTCTTCGCCGGCCTGCCATTCAGCCGGGTATTCCTTGGTGACATACGTCACAGGCTGCCTGCCAAATTCAAAATGCTTGTGTTCAATCGTCCGCGTATACGGCGTTTCCCGGTCGGTATAGTTCATGACGGCCACACCTTGATGGTTGACCTCGTTATAACGTTCCGTTTCAAAACGCAGGCCCCGATAGGCCAGATGGCCCAGGCGGTAGCCGAAATACTCGTCAATGGGACCGGTATAGACGACTTTACGGGCTATATCCAGGTACGACGCCCGTTCGCGATTATAATCGACGCCAGTCCGCACTTCGATGCCTTCCAGGAGGGCGTCGATGAGGACATTGTAGCCCCCTTTGGGGATGCCCTGCCAGCAGTCGTCGAAATAATTATTGTCGAAGGTGTAACGCACGGGCAGGCGCTTGATGATGAACGCCGGCAAATCCGTACAGCTCCGGCCCCACTGCTTTTCCGTATAGCCTTTGATTAATTTTGTATAAATATCCGTGCCGATGAGGGAAATGGCCTGTTCTTCCAGATTCTTAGGCTCCGTAATCCCTGCCGCCCGGCGCTGGCCTTCGATCTTGGCCGCCGCCTGTTCCGGCGTGATGATGCCCCACATCTTGGCAAAGGTATTCATATTGAAAGGCAGATTGTACAGTTCGCCTTTATAATTGGCAATGGGCGCATTGATAAAATGATTGAATTCGACGAACTGATTGACATAGTCCCAGACCCGGCGGTCCGACGTATGGAAAATGTGGGCACCATAGCGATGGATATGGATGCCGTCCTTCTCTTCACAATAGACATTGCCGCCGATATGGCCCCGACGTTCCAGGACCAGGCACTGTTGGCCGGCCTGATGCATCTCGTGGGCAAAGACACAGCCAAAGAGGCCGCTGCCGACGATGACGTAATCGTACATAATTTAGTTCCTCATTTCGTTATTAATGGCCTGCGGGAATCCCTGGTTCGCAGGCCGCAGGTCGCAGTTCGCAGTTATACCCCCACTACAAACTACAAACTCTATACTACAACCGGCAGGACAAACCCGGCCTGGCGTAAGGGGCTACCCTTTTACTGGTACGCCGGCACGCCGTACATACTTTCGGCCTGGCGGACGGCGCGGCGGATGGCCTGTTCGACGACGTAGGCGGCGATGGTCCCGGTCAGGCTCAATTCGGCCGAAACGCTGCCGACACTGGCGGCATAGAGAGAATCGCCGTCCGCCGTCGTATTGACGGGACGGATGGTCCGGACAAGGCCGTTGCTGCCGAGGGCGGCGATTTTTTTCAGCTGGGCCTTGTCGAACTGCCCATTGGTGACGACGGCACCGATAGTCGTATTGGTCGTCGTCCCGACGGCGCGCTGGGAAAAGAGGGTCGGCGTCTGGCCGGCTTCTTCGAGCATGACCCGCCGCGTATCGGCAAAACCCTGGCCATCGCGGCTGCGCATACCGGCCAGAATCTGGCCGTTTTCGTCGAGGACATCGCCGACGGCATTGACGGCGACGACGGCACCGACCTGAAGGTCGCCGACCTGGACAGCATAGGCGCCGAGGCCGGATTTCATCATATAGTCCGGGCCGCAGAGCTTGCCGACCGTCGCCCCCGTACCGGCACCGTAACAGCCTTGGCGGAAGTCCCCACTTTCCGACGCCTGGCAGGCCGCATAGCCCATGGCGGCGTCAGGGCGGACGTTGTCGCCGCAGCCCAGATCATAGATACACGATTCGACGACGAGGGGCACCTTGCAGATGCGCGTATCGAAGCCGATGTGCTGTTCTTCCAAATACTGCATGACGCCAGTCGAGGCATTGAGGCCAAAGGCACTGCCGCCGCTGAGCAGGATGGCGTGGATGCCCGACGCAGCCGCCATAGGACTGAGCAGTTCCGATTCCCGGCTGGCCGGGCCGCCGCCGCGGACGTCGACAGCACAGGGCGCACTTTCCGGGAACACGAGGACCGTGCAGCCCGTGCCGCCCTGGCGGTCCTGGGCATTGCCCAGGCGGAAACCGTTCGTCCGGGCCATGGCTAACATATCTATTTCTTTCATGAAGACACTTCCCTTTATTTCATCTTTTCAAAGTCTTTCCAGAGCATACTGGGCTGGATGCCCGTATTGTTCTGGTACTTGCCGTGCTGATACGTATCGTATTCGCCGTCGATATCATGATAGTATATCTGGCAGATTTCCACGTTCGGATAGATGCGGATGGGCTGGACACAGAAGATTTCCAGCGTCCAGTAACCGGCAAAACCGACGTCGCCGAAGCCAGCCGTGACGTGGATGAAGACGCCCAGGCGGCCGACGGACGACCGGCCTTCGAGCATGGGGATATAGCCGTCAGTCCGGGTATATTCATTGGTCCGGCCCAGATAGAGCTTGTTAGGCTGCAAGACGTAGCCCGACTTGGGGATATAAATGGTCGATGCCGGATTGGGCTTGGCCATATCCAGTTCTTGGTGGTCATAGACCATCAGTTCATTGTACAAAGACAGGTTATAGCTATTGGGATTGACCCGTTCCGGATGGAAAGGTTCAATGATGATTTCCTTACCTAAATGCTTGACAATTTCCTTGCCTGATAAAATCATGAGTGCCACTCACTTTCTCTAGTAAATTCACTTCTTATCATATAGCAAAACCGGTTCGATGTCCACGGCGCGATGAGCCGGTTTTTCTTTCCCTGTCTCAAAGAAGTCCTCTACATAGAACGTGACCTTCTCCCCTTCCTCCGGGCGGACGCGGTACAGCGAAGCGGTACGGAAATAATACTGATTGCCGCCGTATTCCCGCAGGAAGCCGGCCTTGCTGCCGGGCAGGATTTTTTCGATGGTCCCCTTGTGGCGCGTCTGGCCGGCATGCTTCTCGTCCATCCAGAATCCATGAAGCCCGTCCATCAGCTCCTGCCGGTCCGGTTCGGGAAAAGCATAGCTGTCGGTCTTGGCCAGGAGTTCGGCCTTGACCTTCCAATGCTGGTCCATGCGGACCCGTTTGGCCAGGAGGTAATGGAAATAGGCCATCTTCTCATAACCGCCCATATTCTCCAAAGCCTGGGCGAACTGGACCATGAAATTGACCTTGGCCTTGAACTCGCCGCCAGCCAGGAAGGCCGACGCCCCATAGCGGCGCATGGCCGCGCTGTCGCCCTCGGCCTGGGCGGCAAAGAACAGGCCCCGGAAAAGAATCCAGTGCTGCTTGTACTTCAGCAGGTTCTCCAGGCGCTGCCGCCCTTCCCCGACGCGGCCCTGGCGCAGCAGGCAGAGGGCGATGCGGTAAGAAAACCAGATGTCGTTGTCATGATGGAGCTGAGGGAAATAGTTCAGGGCCTGCCGGCACAAGGTGATGCAGTCGTCGTACTTCTCTTCCTTGACCAGGATGCGGCTCATGAGGGAATACCAGCGTTCCCGGTCCGAGGCAATGACCCGTTCCCGCCCCTTCAAAGTCACGGTCTTCTCCTGGTCCGGCAGCTGGTCCGGGTCGAGGCGGCACAAGTAGGACCCCATCAGTCCGGCCTGACCGGGCTGGTTCTTGAGGACATCGACCATGCGCCACACGGCCAGGGCATACGGCGTATACGGCCCTTGCTGACTGTATTTCAAGATGGCGTCGACGGCGCGGCGGAAATCCTCCGGTGCCTGCGTCCGTTCATCGAATTTCTGGATATATAAATAATAGAGGCACCAGCAGTAAATCCCGTGGAGATTGATGAAATCGGGGAAGGCGATCATGCCGGCCCGGGCGATTTCCCGCCCCTTCTTGTACTGCTTCGTCTTGCGCAGGGCATAGGCATAGTAATAATAATCCCAACACGTCCAAGACCGGTCCGGTGCCGCCTTGCCATACATAGCCAGTACCTCGTCATAGCGGCCGTCGCGGCAGGCCTGGCGGGCAGCAAAAGAATCCATGGAACCACCTCCGTATTTTTTCACAACATTTTCGTATATGATAAGGGTATTATAACATAAAAAAGGCGCTGTCGCATGAAGACAGCACCTTTTTTAGCAGTTAGCGGATGGTTTTAAATTTAAAGGTTTTCACTAAAAACTACAAACTCCGTACTACAAACTATTTTCTAGCCACGGATCTTTTTAATTTGTTTTTCCAGTTCCGGCATGACTTCAAAGAGGTCGCCTACGATGCCGTAGTGAGCGAATTTGAAGATCGGTGCATCCGGGTCTTTGTTGACGGCAATGATGAGGCCGGCGTCCTGGATGCCGAGTTTGTGCTGGATGGCGCCGGAAATGCCCAGGGCGATGTAAATCTTCGGGGCGATTTTCTTGCCTGTAATGCCGATCTGCCATTCATAGGGAGCCCATTCTTTGTCGACGAGAGGCTTGGATACGCCGAAGGCTGCGCCGATACGCTGGGCAAAGGCCTGAACGGCTTTCATGCCGTCTTCAGTCTGGACGCCGCGGCCGGCACCGACGACGATATCGGCTGTCGTGATGGTCAGTTCTTCCGCTTCTTTTTCGACCGGTTCAAAGTTCGTCACTTTGACGGACGGAGCAGCACCGGCGAAGTCGACGCTTTCTTTGATGATTTCGCCTTTCCGGGCCGGGTCAGCCGGCGTGCCGTGGAAAATCTTGTCGCTGATGGTAGCCAGCTGGGGGCGCGTCGTCGTCTGGATCTTGACGAAGAGCTTGCCCGTATAAGCCGGACGGATCCAGGTCAGCGTATCGTCATCGCCTTCAAAGCGGACGTCCGTGCAGTCTGCGACCAGGCCGACGCCGAGCTGAGCCGACAGGCGGCCGCCGAGGTCACGGCCATCGGGCGAACCGCCGATGAGGATGACGCTGGGTTCATATTTTTCAGCCAAAGCGGCGATAGCTTTGGTGTACAAGACGGAATCGTAGGCAGCCAGGGCACTGTCTTCGACAGCGACGACGGCATCAGCGCCATAGGAAATGGCTTCCTGGCTGGCTTTGGCCGTATCGGCACCGGCGACGAAGGCGACGACCTGTTTGCTCTTGGCATCGGCCAGCTGACGGGCTTTACCCAACAATTCGATGCTCAGCGGGCTCAGGGCACCGCCGGCGATTTCTATATATACGCAGATATTCTGTTTCAATTCCATAATTCAGCCCTCCTTACAGCAAGTTCTTGGCAGTCAGTTCTTTGACGAGATTAGCCGCAGCGTCTGCCGGCGTAGCGCCTTCGATCATGACGCCGACCGGATTCGGTTCCGGTGCGAAGAGTTCCGTGACTTTCGTCGCCGAACCAGATTTCCCGACACTTGCTGCATCGAGGCCCAGGTCTTCCACTTTCCAGACATCGAAGACGGCTTTTTTGGCAGCCATCTTGCCGCGGATCTTCGGAGAACGCGGCGTATTGCTCTTTTCCGTAACCGAGACGACAGCCGGGAGCTGAGCCTGTACCGTTTCAATGCCGTCGTGGTTTAGGCGCGTAGCCGTTACCGTCGTGCCGTCGACACTGACCGAATTGGCATAGGAAATGAGGGCCATACCCAAACGCTGGGCAATAGCCGGCGGGATCTGCCCCGTATCGCCATCCGTCGAGCGCTTGCCCGTGAAGACCAGGTCGGCACCGCCCAATTTTTCAATGGCCTTGGCCAATACCAGGCCTGTTGCCAGCGTATCGGAGCCAGCCATGCGTTCGTCCGAGACGAGGACACCTTTATCGGCACCGATAGCAATGCCATCACGCATCATTTCACCAGCCAGGGCGTTGCCCATGGTCAGGATCGTCACCGTACCACCGATGGCATCCTTGACGGCTACGGCCGCTTCGATGGCGTGTTTATCAACCGGGTTGAGCATCGACGGAGCGCCGACACGGACCAAGTTGTTGTCTTTGGCGATTTCAATATCCGAAATCGCAGGAACCTGCTTTACCAAAACTACAATATTCATAAGTAAGCCTCCTTTTTTCGTCTTCTTATGTCACCTATTATACTCCATATTCAACAATTTATCAACGGATAATTATTTTTATTTACAGAATCTATATCTAACGTATCTTCCCATTGACAGCCCTAGGCTATTCTTTTAAAATTAAATAGTATTAAACAGGTTAATCGTTTGATTTTCCAGCTAATCTTTATACTTTTAGGAGGTTTTTATTAGGAGGTTTTTATCATGTCTGAATCCCATCCGGAGCGGCGCCCTTATGATCCGCCCATGTCTCCGGACCAGAATTACGTTGAAATCAATGCTTATGTCGTCGGCTGGGGGCTGTTCTTCGCCGCCCTCTTCTCCCTGGCCGTCGGCTATCTCTGCCTGAAAATCGGCCAGACCGTCGATGCCTTTGCGCCCGTCTCCGTCCTGGCCATGGGCATGGCCGTCCTCTTCAAGCGCAAGAATGCCTTCCCGGAAACGGTCCACATCCAGGCCATCGCCAGTGCCGGGACCAACATCATCGGCGGCGTCATGTTCATCCTGCCGGCCCTGTTCATCTTGCAGCTCAACAGCCAGCTGACCTATACGGAAATGGTCATCCCCATCGTCCTCGGCGGCGTCCTGGGCGTCCTCCTGGCGACGACGTTCCGCCGCTACTTCTGTGAAGAAATGGATGCGGCTTACCCCTTCCCGTCCGGCCGGGCCGCTGCCGAAGTCCTCAGCTGCAACGGCGGTTCCAAGGCCCATGTCATGGTCTTCAGCGGTCTCCTGGCCATGGCCTATGACTTCGTCCTCAACACCCTGGGCTGGTGGCAGGAAGTACTGTCGACGCTGACCTTCTCCTGGGGCCAGGCCGCGGCGGCGAAATACAAGCTGGCTTTCAGCCTGGATAACGACGCCGCCCTCCTGGGCATCGGCTACTTCACGGGCCTGCGCTACGCGGCTATCATCGCAGCGGGCTCGTTCTTCTCGTGGTTCGTCTGCATCCCCGTCGTCTACTACCTCGGCGGCGAACACGTCATGACCCTCCACGGCCAGGCCGTCCTCCTGGCCGATGCGCCGATCGACGCCGTCTTCTCGCAGTACGTCCGTCACATCGGCATCGGCATGCTGGCCATGGCCGGCATCATCGGCCTGGTCTCCATGTCCGGCGTCGTCGGCCGGGTCATCCGCCGGGCCGCTTCGGACCTGTTCACGTCGGGCCCGGCTTCGTCGGCCGGCCTCCTGCGGACCCAGCAGGACCTGCCCATGAGCCAGATTGTCACGGGAACCCTGGCCATGTGCGCCCTGTTCACGCTCTTCTTCCACGTCACCTGCTCGCAGAACATCACCCAGACCCTGCTGGCCGGGGCAATCATCCTCATCTTCTCGTTCCTCCTCTCCGTCGTCGGCATCAGCTCCATCGCCTTTACGGGGAACGAACCCGTTTCGGGCATGACCATCTTCATGATCATCGTCTCGGCCGTCTTCATGGGCAATGCCGGCATGAGCGGCAGCTCCGGTATCATCGCCATCCTGCTCATGGCCGCCTTCCTCTGCTCGACCCTGGCCGTAGCCGGCAACTTCATGTCGGAACTGAAAGTCGCCTACCTGACCGGGGCAACGCCGAAGAAGATGCAGCAGTGGCAGATCCTGTCCATCATCGTCTCCAGCTTCATCGCTGTCGGCGTCATCTTCCTCCTCGACCACGCCTACGGCTACACGGGACCGGGCGCCCTGGCAGCGCCGCAGGCCAACGCCATGGCAGCCATCGTCAAACCCATGATGGACGGCGGTGCCGCTCCCTGGCCGCTGTACATGGCCGGCGCCTTCTTCGCCTTCCTCCTGTGGATGATGAAGGTCCCGCCCCTGGCCTTTGCCCTCGGCGCCTACCTGCCCATGGAAATCAACACGCCTGTCCTCATCGGCGGCCTCGTATCGTACTTCGTCTCCCACAGCAGCAAAGACGATGCCCTCAACGCCCTGCGCCTCAGTGAAGGCAGCACCGTCGCTTCGGGCTTCGTCGCCGGCGGCGCCATCGGCAGCCTCATCAGCGCCGTCCTGCACATCGGCGGCATCGACTGGTTCCTCAAAGACTGGGTCGTCACGCCGGGAGCCACCTACCTCGGCATCGTTGCCTACTTAGTCATGTGTGCCGTCATCTACACCGTAGCCTGCAAGGTCAAGAAAGTATAAATAATAAAAGGGCTTATCGCGTGTGCGATAAGCCCTTTTTCTGCAAACTACAAACTAAAAACATTTTTACACAGAACATTTTGACTAAAAAGTTTCTGAGTAAAATTCTTCTGAGTAAAATTATACCATGCCCCTCATTGCCCGTCCAGTCAAGCTGTGATACGATGACTAAAAAGGAGGTCTGTCCTATGAAATGTTACATTGTCGACGCTTTTACCAAGGAAATCTTCAAAGGAAACCCGGCCGCCGTCTGCGTCCTGGGCCAGTGGCTGCCTGACGAACTGATGCAGCACATTGCCATAGAAAACAGTTTATCCGAAACGGCCTTTACCGTCAAAGAAGGCGATCGCTGGCACCTGCGCTGGTTTACGCCGGGCGGTGAAATCGACCTCTGCGGCCATGCGACCCTGGGGACGGCTTATGTCCTGGCCCATTTCGTCGAACCCGACGCCAGCCGCTACGTCTTCCAGACCCTCAGCGGCGAACTGATCGTCACCCGTGACGGCGCCCGCTTCTCCATGGATTTCCCGGCCTATGACATGAAACCCGTCCCGGTCACAGACGCCATGGAAGAAGCCCTGGGCGTCCGCCCCGTCAAAGCCTACCTCGCCCGCGACCTGGTCTGCGTCCTGGCCGACGAAGGAGACGTCATCCACTGCCAGCCTGACATGGCCAAACTCAAACAGCTCGACGGCCTGCTCTGCAACATCACGGCCAAAGGCAGCAAATACGACACGGTCAGCCGGTCCTTTGCGCCGAAACTCGCCGTCCCGGAAGGCCCGGTCTGCGGCAGCGGCCATTGCCACATCATCCCCGTCATGGCAGCCAAACTCGGCAAAACCGACCTCGTCGCCTACCAGGCCTCGAAACGGGGAGGCGAACTCTATTGCCACATAGAAAAAGGCCGCATCGCCCTGGCTGGCTATGCGGCACTCTATGCAGAATCGGATTTGAAGATTTAGAATGGCCGACAAGGATGACCGGTCACATTTGCAGTTTATTCTTTAGGGTCTATCAAGTATTCTTCCATATCATCAAAAAAGCCTTCCCTGATCATCTTCTGAACCTTGGGCGTTTTAAACACTTCTTCAATAGGAGTATCCCATTCACCCGAATTGCGTACCCTATAATCAGATATTCTGGCTAGTAATTCTCTTTGAGCATCTTCAGGAAAACTTTTCCAGGTGCCATCTTCAAACCACTCTTCCAGAGATTCTATATCCGCGCTTTTTATATCTTCTACGGTCATTATCAGACTTCATCCCCTGTCAGAATCGCATAGGCTTTTTTATATTTTTCCACCCGTTTCAAATCCTTGTCTGTTACGTTCGGCAGACGGGTTAAATCCATATTATTTCTTAAATCAGCCTTCTTGACAGCAATCGCTAATGGATTACCAGATTTTTTAACTCCCCGTACATAGTCCAGATAGGGTACCTTATCATCATGGGTCAAAAGAGAAACGGCATCGGCTACCTCTTTCCCGAATAATGAAGAAAGAGTTTCCTTCGTCATCTCCGTATCCTCTAAGGTATCATGCAACATACCGACTACAGCATAGTCTTCTCCCAAAGGCAGTACAGCGTTAGAAACCGACGTTAAATGGCACATATAAGGTTTTCCCGCCTTATCAGTCATACCGGCGTGATATTTTTCAGCCACTTCAGCTGCTAAAGAAAGTTTTTCCCCCAATGCTACCAATCCTCTTTCCCTAATTCATGGAGAACATCAATCTCATCTTCCTTATCCCAATCATCAGACATTCCTAATGCATATACTGGAGGACAATCTTCAAATTCCCCTGTTTCCCAGTTATAGGCTCTATCATTATAGTGATCCGAAGCTCTAACCATGGCAATAATACCAGAAACGCCTCGCCTTACCCAAAAGCCCATTCTATTCATACGTATCACCTCACATATTTATTATAATATATTTAATTCTGGCTCCAATGGATTATCCGGATTAATGATATCAAATTTCAATACAGTCTATGCGAAAACTTATACTTTATCTTCCCCTTTTGCTACAGGGATATACACCTTTTTTAATGGGATGGCACGCTGGTATATTTCATCCAACCCTTCATAGTATTTCAAGACTAAATTCACTAGTTCTATCCCATTAATGCCTCTAATAATCGGATTAGCCTTCAAAAACTTTTTAGCACTTTTCGTGTAATCGGATAGGGAAACAAAAAGTCCATAATCGCCTGGCATCATGGCCCCTTTTAAAGATTGAATTGTCGTTTCTTTTATATCTCCATCTTGACTTTTTACTTGAACGGCGATACGTGGCGGCAATTCATCTTTATAGGCAATAATATCAATGCCGCTGTCACCCCCATGCGGGGAAACTGTCGTTCTGTATCCCATAGCATTGAGTAAGCTAGCTACAAAATTTTCTAAATCATATCCTTTAAATTGGCGGCTGATTTCTTTGAGCATATAATCCCGGGTATTATTCATGATATCTTCAGCCGTTACACCAACTGTTTCATCTTCTGTATTTTCTACCATCTTGGGCGAAAACTTTTTATCCAGACTACCTAAATATTCGTTGGCATAGTTTTTTATTGTAAAAAGAGTCATAAGAGAACCTACTTCATATAGAGCCCCCTGACTAAACGTCCTGCGCGGATAATGCTTTAGCCATTTCACCTTACGGATATTCGGATAAAGGGGTGCCAGTTCATCATACATATAATCGCTTTCAATAATTCCCAGATTAATCTTCCGATCTGCTTTTGATGGAAAAACGATATAATCCCCTTTTTTCATTTCTACAACAAACCGATACATAATCCCTGCCCAATTAGGAATAGCTCCCTTCTTAATATCGGGGTAAACTTCTTGGACTTTTTCCTTAAAATTTTCTCGTGTCGACCCGATTTTACTCAAATCGCCCATCTTTGTCCAACCAATACCAATGATACTTTTATCTAAAAATAAGCTGTCATCTTGGGAATGAATTCCCCAGACTACCGATTCTGTTTGATTTTCCATTTTTATCCTCCTTATTATTGACATTATTTTTCAAAATTATCTGCCCATATTTTGCATTGCTGAAGAACGGTTTTCATAACATCCGCCATTCCCTGCAGTCATAATCTGACAGGTCGAAAAGGTACGAACGCACTCCTACAAACAATTAGCATGCTCTGGTTGGCAAGGCCACGAATCGATGGCCTGAAATTGATGTTAACTACCTCTTCCAACCATTGACAGAACCTCTGATTACATAGACAGCTGCTGTTGACGAACTAAAGAAAAATCCGTCTATTTTTTCTCTGGATTTTTCTTTGTCCGGTTTGATAGAAAAAGAGCTTTGAAAGTTCACGCCCTATTCTGGTTCAGCAGCTAATTGTTGGCAGAGTGGCAACATCTCTTCGAGTCTGGCTACGATGCGGTGCTGCTCGGCAAGCGGAGGCAGTGGAATAAAAATTTTCTTTACCTTATCTTTATTAAATCTTTATTAAGATTTTTTACAACAGCTCCCGATACAGTTCTAGCAAATTGATTATGTACATATGGGCTTGAAATAATATAATAAAAAAACTCTTTATTGATTTTCTCAAAGTAAGGACTAAGAACTAACCATCCATCATGTATAGCGCCACGAGTTTTAAGAATATAAGGGCGACCATAACTCATTGAATTAGTAAGCAGCAAATCTCCTACTTCTACGAGCCTTGATTTCGATAGGCCTTTAGGAATAATTTTTTCTTTTGTACTTACGATATATTTATCTCCAATATCAGTATCGCCTATCTTTATCCAATTTATGCCATCAGGTGACTGTGTCAAAAATTGCTTTATAGGCCGTGGAGAGCCCCCTCTCGCTATCCCAAATATATCTTCAAATCGCACCCATTCCCAGCTATCAGGAATATCGAAAGGCTTTTCATCATCCGTTATTTCCGGTAGTGGCTTGGTCTTCTTGATTTTCTTTGCTTTGATGAGCTTTTCTTTTTCGGCACGTATTTCTGCCAGCAAGTCTCTGGCTGTCCCTTCTTCCTTCCGCTGCGGCACGAGTTTTCCTTCAATGGCGTATTGGAGAAGGCTTTTTTTCATATCGTCAGGAAAATGCTGTTCGATGGTGCGCAGCTCAGTCTGGGCTTTGTCGTAAGCATCGATATCGGGCTGCAGTTCTTCTATTCGGGCTACGATGCGTTGCTGCTCGGCAAGAGGGGGAATGGGCAACATAATTTCGGAAAGCTTATTATTTGAAATATGGACAATGATATCCCCCGTAGCCATGTTCCGCTTACACGCAATACCATATGGAGAATTAATTACCATAGCAAGATAAATCGGATTCATTCCATGATATTCCCATTTCGTCATATCTCCCCCCATTGCTATTTCATCTGTTCCTTCGTAAACAACAGCAAGAGCAATATCCCATTTATTTTCTCCAGTTAAAGCCATTAATATATCATTTTGATGCACTTTTTTGCTTTTACAAAATACATCTTTTGAAGTTTGAGAAACAGCAGATGAAAACCTTGTGCGATAAGTCGTATAAAGTTCTCCATAACGAATACAAGGTTTACCAGATAAAATTATATCACTTCGCTTAATTCCCGACCCCCGTACAAGATTCCCAACATTACCTAACCTCACCCACTCCCAGCTATCAGGAATATCGAAAGGCTTTTCATCATCCGTTATTTCCGGTAGTGGCTTGGTCTTCTTGATTTTCTTTGCTTTGATGAGCTTTTCCTTTTCGGCACGTATTTCTATCAACAAGTCTCTGGCCGTACCTTCTTCGGCTCGCTGTGGCACGAGTTTGCCTTCAATAGCGCGCTGGAGGATGCTGTTTTTTAAGTCTTGTGCGTTCATTCGTTTTCCTCCAATTTTGCCGTAATGCGGGCGAGGATAGTATCGATCTGTTGGTTCAGGGCTGCCCGCCGGGTCTGATACTGTTGGATGAGTTCCATCGGTTCCAGGATTTCTTCCTCTTCATGGGGAAAACCACATAGGTCGAGGTTATAGCCATTATCGGCAATTTCTTCAGCCGTATAGCACTTGGCCTTGGGGAAGTCGCCTTCTATGATTTCCCGGCGGTCGTCCCACCATTCCCGGACAGGTTCAAAGTGTTCCAGCCGCATGGGCTTGGTCTTGCTGAAGTGCTTGTAGCCTTCGGGCATATCCAGCCGGTAGAACCAGGTTTTTTCCGTCGGATGCGTGCGGTCAAAGAACAAGATATTCGTCGTAATGCTAGTGTAGGGTGCAAAAACGCTGCCAGGCAGGCGGATGATGGTATGCAGGTCACATTCGGCCATGAGTTTCTTTTTGATATTGACTTTCGTATTATCTGTGCCGAAAAGGAAGCCATCGGGCAGGACGACAGCAGCGCGTCCCCCTTGCTTGAGACGGTACAAGATGACACTCATGAAGAGGTCCGCCGTTTCACTATCGGCGAGGTCATCGGGGAAATGGCTCATGACGTCTTTCTTTTCACTGCCGCCATAAGGTGGATTCATGAGAATTTTATCGAATTTATCCTTTTCCATATAGTCGAGGACGTCGTGGAGCAGGCTGTTGCCATGGTCAATATTGGGATTGTCGATGTCGTGGAGCAGGAGATTGGTAATAGCCAGCATATAAGGGAACTGCTTCTTTTCGATGCCATAGACCGAATCATTCCAAAGTTCGCGGTCCTTGGGCGTCTTAATCTGCTTTTCCAGCTGACCAGGAAGCCCCCTGTGCCGCAGGCAAAATCCGCCATGACTTCGCCGAGATGCGGTTCGATACGTTCCGCCATAAAATCGGTTACCGCCCGTGGCGTGTAGAATTCGCCAGCCCGGCCGGCTGATTGCAATTCCCGGAGAATGGTTTCATAAATGTCCCCCAGGGCATGCATGTTTTCATAGCTTTCCAAGTCGATACCGTCGATGACATTGATGACTTGCCGTAGTAGTACGCCGTCTTTCATGTATTGGTTCGTTTCCTCGAACATGGTCCGGACGATTTTTTTATTTTTCGGCATATCCGGGGTAATGGGAAGATTCTTGAGAACCGTAAAGAGTTCCGTCACGAAATCCAGCAGCTCTTCACCGGTGCGGACGGTTCCCTTACCATCATCGTGAGCCCAGTTCTGCCAGCGGTATTTTTCGGGGATAACGGAATGATACTCGTCTTCGTCCATTTCCCAGTCCTCTTCCTTGGCATCGTAAACCTTGAGGAAGAGCGCCCAGATAATCTGCTCGATACGTTGGGCGTCGCCGTTGATGCCGGGGTCGCTACGCATGATGTCCTGGAGTTTTTTTACGAGTCCGCTTAAATTAGTTGCCATCTTTATTTAACCTGCCTTATAGAGTTCATTTTCGAGGGCACGCACAGCTTCTTCATAGCCCTGTTTGCCGTTGAAGAGTTTGGCAATACGTGCCGGTTTACCAAATTTCTGGAAATCTTTCAGCTTGAGTATATCTATTTGTTCGATATTCCTGATGCCGAGATTCATATAGCTGTCGAGCAGTGTCTCAAGAACTTCACGAGCTGCACCGCTGTAACGGCTCAGAAAGTCCCGTTTCTTGACACCTTCGGCCCGTTCGCGGCGCGTGAGGGGCTTTTGGTCGTATGCGACGTGACAGATGAAGTCAAAGTCGTCGACATCATCCATCTTCATAGCCTGTTTGAGTTTATCCAGGTCAACACCGTGCACGGCCAGTGCATCGGCAATAGCCCGTTTCTTTTTGGCCGAATTCCACTGCTGGATAAAGGCATGGAGGTCACCGAACTGGCCGAGAATGTTTTCCTTCGTATAGTTGATGATATTTTCCTGCTTCAAGAGTTTGCCGCCTGCATCATAAACAGAAACCGTTTCCTGCACGGTATAGACTTTGCAGCCGTCAGCCCGTACAAAAGGCTTAGGACTTGGTCCTCCTCCATTACCACTGTTACCACTGCCACCCGTCCCGGTCGTCGTACCCCCTTTACCCTTTCCATAATCCGGGTCCTCAATGACTGGGCCATCCCAATCGGGATCCGCAAAGAGCCGTGTCACACCGCGGAAGTCCATGATAACAAAACTCCGCTTACCTTCGTCATAGCGCAGGCGGGTTCCCCGGCCGATAATCTGCTTGAACATGGTCATAGAGGTAATGTTTTCATCGAGAACGATAAGTTTGACCATCTTACAGTCCACACCTGTCGAAAGGAGCTGCGACGTCGTCGCAATGACCGGTACGGGCGAGGAAACAGAAATAAAGTAACTGAGCTGGTTTTTGCCATAGGTATCGCTGCCGGTGATACGCACGACATAATTCGGGTACTGTTTCATCATGTCTGCATTCTGCTTGGTGAGTTCCTGACGCATACGTTCTGCCGCTGCTTCATCGGCACAGAAGACGATGGTCTTAGCCATGCGGTCCGTCTGCCGCAAGTATTGGGTAATGTGAGCCGCTACTTCACGGATACGGTCTTCGAGAACGATATGATAGTCATAGTCCGTATTGTTGTATATGCGGTCTTCAATCTCATTGCCGAAGAAATCACGCTGTCCCTTGCGCGGGCGCCAGCCTTCACCAATGTTCAGATGCACGTTGATGACGCGGAATGGAGCGAGAAACCCATCGTCAATGCCTTGTTTCAAACTATACGTATATACAGGTTCGCCAAAATAATCAATATTGGATACATAGGACGTTTCCTTTGGCGTTGCCGTCATGCCAATTTGCGTCGCATCCTGGAAATAATCGAGGATTCGGCGCCAGCGGCCGTCGGCTTTGGCAGACCCACGGTGACATTCGTCGATGACGATGAGGTCAAAAAAGCCCGGGTCAAAGAGTTCGCGGAATCGTTCTTCGTCATTTTCTCCAAAAAGCTGCTGATACAAGGAGAAATATACTTCATAGGCCGTAATAGTCGTCCGGTCATCAGCGGCATAATTGACTTTATGAATGACATTAGCCAAGGGCCTGAAGTCCTGCTGAATAGACTGGTCGACAAGGATATTGCGGTCTGCCAGATAGAGTATTTTCTTTTTGAGCCCGGCTTTGCGCAGACGATAGATAATCTGAAAAGCCGTATAGGTCTTGCCCGTACCCGTTGCCATGACGAGCAGGATGCGCTGTTGCCCGCGGGCAATCGCACCGAGGGCACGGTCGACGGCGACTTGCTGATAATAGCGCGGCGCATACGTATCTTCGGACACATAGAAAGGCTGTTCAATGACCTTGATTTCTTTCTGGGTCAAATGGGCCTCCTCTTTGAGCCTTGCCGCCAACATTTCCTGAGAAGGAAATTCATCTAGCGGAAATTCACGTTCGACGCCGGTCAAGAAATCATATTCTGCAAAAGCGTCGCCATTGGAGCTGTAGGCGAATTGAATATCCATCATCTGGGCATAGGTCTTAGCCTGCTGTATTCCAAAAGAAACATTATGCTTGTTATCTTTCGCTTCTACAATGGCCAACGGATAGCCTGCATGTGTATAAAGCACATAATCGGCAAACTTCGGGCGCTCACGCATTTCCATATTGCCTCGGATATTCACGCGGCCGTCGGTAATCGGCTTTTCCATACGGATATCACAGGCTGGCCAGACGCGTTCAAGAGCAGGTGTAATGTAACAACGTTTAATATCTTCTTCCGATAACAATGACTTTTTCGTGTCCATGCAATCACCACCAAACCATTCCACGTTTTTTCATTATTATACCATCTTTGCCAGATTCCTGTCATTCATCTTCCGTTCTTTCTCATCTG